>JBCBCH010000069.1:0-3657 GCA_038530835.1 Bacteroidota bacterium
TGAACAATTGGATGCGGGTAACCAATGATGGGGGAAAGACCTTTGATTATGTTGGTGAGGATTTCAAACATATCGACAACCACGTCATCTGGATAAATCCAATTGTTCATGGCATATACTCTCTCAGGATTGATAGGGTCAGTAAAAATTTCCTGATAGTAATTTCCGCTGGTCGCATAGTCTCCTCTTTTTTCCCAAGAGGCGCCTCTATTGGTAGAGCGGTAAAACCCTCCTTTGCCCTGAGAAGCTTCTACGATAGCGTAAATGTATTCTGGATTGGGTTCGGAAATCGCTAAACCGATTCGGCCCAACATCGTGGAAGGCAATCCGCCATTGATTTTTTTCCAAGTTTTTCCTCCATCTTCGGATTTATGGATTCCCGAGCCAGGTCCACCGCCAACATAGGTAAATACATGACGTCTTCTTTGAAATGCAGCAGCGTACAGAACATCCGGATTCCGTGGGTCCATGACCACATCATTGACTCCAGTGTGTTCGTCAATAGTCAGCACTGCGTCCCAAGTCTTTCCGCCGTCTTCTGTTTTATACAAACCGCGGTCTCCACCTGCACTCCATAAAGGTCCAATAGCAGCTACGTAAACCACATTTGAGTTTTCCGGGTGCACGATGATTTTTCCAATATGTTCTGAGGTCTTCAAGCCAACATTTCAACTATTTCCGCCATCTTCTGAACGGTATACCCCGTCACCATAAGAAACACTACGTTGATTGTTGTTTTCGCCGGTACCTACCCAAACGACATTGGGGTTGTTGGGGTCTAAGGTCACACAGCCAATGGAATAACTTCCTTGTCCATCAAAAATGGGTTGAAATGTATTTCCCGCATTAACAGTCTTCCAAACACCACCTGCCGAAGCGGCTACATAATACTCGTTAAAGTTCGATGGATTTACTGCGATATCCGAAATACGACCTGATGTTAGTGCGGGGCCCAAGCTGCGGAACTTTAAACCGCTAAGATTGGCTTTTGCAAGGACCGTTTTGTCTTCGGCGTCTTTGTCCGATTTCTTTTTTTTCTGTGAAAATGCCTGAAAACAAATGGCAACGAAGAGGATGGCAATTACTTTTCTCATGAGGTTGGATTAAGCGAAATTCTAATCTTTGAAAGATATGGATTATTCTAAATCCCAACCATCGCAAAACCTTAAAGTTATCTAAAATACCATAATGAAATGGCGCTGGGTTTTGGTGAAATGTGACTGAAGTTTTGTTGTTGGGGTGTTGGCATCAAGGGACTTATAATAAAAACCATAAAACTTGATCTTAAAAACGTTTTGACCCTAATTACCGTGATTCGCTATATTATTTTCAATTGCTTGTTGAAAGTCATAACAATGGCCTGAGACCTATTTCGTACGAAAAAGAGTTGTTTTGAGGCAATTGAAGGAAGCCCAGTCTTTATTGCGGACCTATATTTGGGTAACCCTATTTACCCTCTTGTTCCTTGAAGGACTTAAGCTGAATGGTTACGCAGGACTAAATAAAAATGAATACCTTTTATAGTATGAAAAAAAACCTTCCTTTATTACTTTTTCTGTTGGGGCTAAATAGTTGCACGGATATGTCATCAATACAAAACCAGTATCGTGACGTTCCTTACGCATACGAATCAGAGGCACAACAAGTGGACATTTTTGTTCCCGAAGGTAAGGGTCCTTTTCCGGCTGTACTCCTTATTCACGGCGGCGGATTCAAATCTGGAGATAAAAAAGCAGACTATGGTTTGGCCAAGCAATTGGTAGCCAAAGATTATGTAGCGGTTTGTGTCAATTACAGATTGAGCGGAGAAGCCGTATTCCCCGCTGCGGTTCATGATGTTAAATCAGCTATCCGTTTTATCAAGGGAAATGCAAAAAAATATGCCGTCAACCCAAATAAGATTGCGACTTGGGGTTCCTCCGCAGGGGGTAATCTTTCAGCGATGATGGGTACTTCGTCTGGTGATGATTTTTTGGATGGTAAGGTGGGTCAGTTTCAAAATCAGTCAACCCAAATCCAAGCCTGCGTAGATTGGTTTGGACCCATTGATTTTTCAAAGATGATAGAAGAAGCTGAAAAACTAGGTTTTAGGGACGGTTTTGATGTAGCAATAGAGAGCAAATACTTGGGTGTTGCTATAACTGACCCAAAAAATGCGGATTTAGTGCAAAGGGCAAATCCGACAAGGTATCTTGACCAGGCCGACCCTCCTTTTTATGTACAGGCTGGTAGTGAAGACCCTTTAATACCCTATCTGCAAAGCCAAAACTTTGCTAAAGCACTAGAAACAATATTGGGCGAGGAAAAAGTACATTTTGATTTGATACAAGGAGCAAAGCATGGGGGTTCTGAATTTTCCGATGAGGAAAACGTAACAAAAATTATTTCCTTTTTAAACAAGTATTTAAAGTAAACCTAGGGAAGTAATAAGAAACAGAATACCAAGATCGAAGTGTCCCATAAAAGTTGAATTAACGAGACTTTTAAAAGAGACCACTAATAGAACTCGAGGAAGATTGGTTCATTGATTAAAAAAAATTGTCTCTTAAAACGGCCAGTTTATGGAACGTGTTCTTGGTATTCTTGAAATTCGTCGGAAAATTTGATTTCTTCTTGTCCATCCTTGAGTTCTACGTTATCTATCTGTCCCATTCCATTGAAGAAATAGCTTATTTCCATGATTCCATCAATTGGAGTCTTGTACGAAGTCGAGAAAACTTCTGAGCCGTTCACTGCTATATGGACATTTTTATCAACAGCACGGATTTCAAACTCATTCCATTGGTACATGTTGGTGGTCAGTTTAGTAAGGTCTTGGGTCTTCCCATCGTGTAATTTGTCTCCTACCCTTTGGGAGAGTTCACTACCACAACCTTTGTTTCCTATCATGATCCAATAGTACCCGTTGGTTCCTTGAAGGTGGATGTTCATGATGGGACAGTCTACATTCTCCAATGGGTCCATCCTAAATGAAGCCTTGTAAGTTAGATTATCCCCATCGACATCAAAATCCTTTACATGGTAGTAGGCCAATTGAAAGTTCCTATTCACATCAATACCTTTACTTCCCAAGGTTTCTGTATCAATACCCAAATAGTCCTTTCTTAACCACAGGTCTTTGTCGAAGGTCACGATGTTGGACATGGGTTGTCTTGCTGCAATAAACCAATTCTTGTAGGTTATATGCACGGGCATTTCCTTTATAACTTCTTCATCAGCGATAAGTTTTGCGGTGAAGTAACCGGGAATGTAGTAAATATCGGTCCGTTCCCTTGCTCCCTTGAAAATCTCCACCCTCCGTGACTTATCCCAACTTTGTTGAAGGAAAAATCGATTGGCATCGATTGCTTCGATATCATATTGGAATACCACGGTATTCGGCAATTGGTTTTCAAGGGTCTTTGTATGGCCAAAGGGGACCTCGGTGACTTCAGTCTTCTTTGGCTGCCCTTTTTGGATTGCTGTTTCGCCACCGATTAGGATTAAGACTATTGGAATCAACAACAACAACCCGACGGCTATTTTTGGATAACTCTTTTTTTGACCAACTGAACTTTTTTTGTCTGAGCCGGCTTTTTTTGCATTTCGATTTGCAATGGATGCGGATTTAAGGTGCTGCCAGTTCTTATCAAATGCTGCCGTCGAGAGGGCATTCAG
>JBCBCH010000069.1:3667-9298 GCA_038530835.1 Bacteroidota bacterium
ATTCAGAGTAGATATGTGAGGAAGACGTTGGTAATCATTGGACCAGATTCTTTTTAAAGTGGAGACGCTCAACCTACAACCCGTTTTCTCCTCGATAAAAAAAGATAGAAATTCAAAATCTTTCTGCGACCACACCCTTGTTTCCACAAGGTTGGTTTCTGTAGCAATCTTCTTTTTGACTTTTTCTAAAAGGGTACTATCAACTGGCTCCATTCAACTGATTTTTAATGTATTATCATTTCAAATAAAAAATGAACAGAAAATGGTCGGCAATTGGTCATGGAAAAAAACATAGAAAGGGTAGTTTGCCTTGGTTATTTAAAAGATAATCAAAAACTGAACCTGTTACACTTGTTATCTATTTATGACCATTGAAAACAATGGCTTCTAATGCCAAAAATGAAGAATCGGACCTTCAAGTTTTTTTGTAACCCAATTAAAAAACCAACATGCATAAAATCATAACTGTAATCCTTTCACTACTCGCCATTCTAGGTTGTGTCGATAAAAGGAAAAATAAAGAGGCAGATCAAAAGACGATTGTTGCAAATGAAAAGATTAAAAAACTGTCAAATGACATACCAAAATGGATGGACGAGCACGACGTACCCAGTATTGCGGTTTCGGTCATAGAAGAAGGGGAAATCGTTTGGTCGGATGTTTATGGTCTTCAAAATGCCAACACCATGGCTACGGATAGCACGCTTTACGAAAGCGCTTCCATCGCCAAACCACTGACCACAGAAATATTTCTGCGTCTTGCCTCCATGGGAAAGGTATCCCTTGACGAACCGATGGCAGCCTATTGGATTGATCCAGATATTGCAAATGACCTCCGTGCCCAACGACTGACCCCCCGACATGTATTGACCCATCAAACCGGTTTCAAGAATTGGCGGAGGATGACGGGTGGCAAACTTCGGTTTGAAAGGGACCCCGGTCTGAAGATGGGGTATTCAGGGGAGGGCTTTCAATATCTGGCCCGCTTTATGGAGGAAAAGCTGGACCAAACCTTCAATGATATTGCAAATGATGTACTCTTTAGTCCAGAAGGAATGGAAAGCTCTGCGGTGGAAGACCAAGACTGGTATGATGGAAGACTGGCATGGCCCTATTTTCCTGAGGGCAAGTGGATGGAACCCTTTCCCTTAAAGAAGGCGTTCATCGGGGCAGGTGGCCTGCGCACAACAACCGAAGATTACGCCAAATTTATTTTGAGCATTATGTACGGTGATAAGGTAAGTAAGGATTTAAGGAAGGAACAATTTGAGATTTCCTTGAACCAGAACGAGAGGTGTATGGAATCGGCCACCGTTCCCGAGGCATGTCCAAATCAACTTGGTTTCGGCCTTGGATGGTATGTGTATGCCTTCGAAGACGAAACGGTTATAGCACATACGGGTGCCAATATGGGCGAACGGACGCTTGCCGTATTCAACCCAAAAAGAAAATCAGGTTTGGTCGTCATGTCAAATAGCTACAACGGCAACCCGGTCATCTATAAAATTGCCGAGGCTGTTGGGGTACACCAAGGGTTCATCGATATCGAAAATCCATAGCAATAACAATAATCAAACTATTTTAAGATAATGAAAAAAATACTCGTTGCTAATTTGATGGCCATGTTTACTATCATGTCATCATGGGCACAACAAGAGGAAAAAGTCGTTTACATGGACTTGGCCCATGGCCAGCGCATGTGGAACGACCCGAAACAACCTGTCCCCAATATAGGTTTTTCGGACAGTACCCGAATCCAGTATATGAATGAGGAGCTTTCCAAAACACTAAAACCCTACAATGCAAAGGTCGTTTTCCTAAAGGAGGACATCACTTACAATGAACTGAAAAAGGGTCACCTGCTCATCCTTCATGTCCCATCACTCCATTATTCCAGAAAAGAAGTAAAGGACATAAAAAAATACGTCAGAAAAGGAGGGTCACTTCTTATGGTAATGGAAGCCGATTACTGGACCGATATCGATAAGACCAATGTCAATGAGATTATCGATGGCTTTGGGATGCAATACGGTACCCAAAGCAAGGATACCCTTTTCGGGGGATATACAAAGAAGGGGGACATCACCTCAAGGAAACTAAAGGTCGTCTACGAATTGGGCCGTTCAATTGACGGTGGGGAACCTTTTGCCTTCAACAGCCAAACCGATGAAGCCTTTGGAGTGTATAAGGAATTGAACAATGGCGGTCGGCTCGTTGTTTTGGGTGATGCGATGGCGTCGCTCTACATGACAGAGTGGAGAGGGGTTGCGGGTTACCTGTGCCAAGAGTTCATGGATGGCATCTACAAATGGCTTTTACGGAATTAAGTTGTTAAATTGGATAGGCATTTGGTCCAAGTGTTATAAAACCAACATTTTAAAGGACACCAATTAAAGGATGTTATCCAAAAGGATTAAGTATGATATTGAATAATATCATCTCAAATGTGGTTGCAAAGAACTTAACAATGTTGTACCAAGAACAAATAAAAAGGGTCTCCATTTTTGGAACCCCTAATCTTTGCTAGTATCGAGGACTGGACTCGAACCAGCGTCCGCCTCAGGCGGATAAGAGTCCTGGATTACTGTTTTAAAATAAGGTTATGAGCAATCCATTTTCTTCCTTGTCCGGACTTTAGAAACTTTTCTCTTTTCAAGGCTTCACTTTTGGAATGAAACACTTCCACATGGATTACCTTCCAAGGACGAAACTTCATGGTCCATCCTTTGATAGCTAGTTCATTGTGGCTCTTGAATCGGGCGATAAGATGGGACGTCATGCCGCATTACATTTTTTGGTGTTTTTGGGAGAACAAGACGTAAACTAGGTATTCCAAAATAAGAAAGCCTCTTGTTAAGAGGCTTTCTTAGTAGCGGGGACTGGACTCGAACCAGCGACCTTCGGGTTATGAGCCCGACGAGCTACCTACTGCTCTACCCCGCGATATCGGACGGCAAATATACAACTCTTTTAAACATATTTCCAAATTAGTGAGGCCTTGATTTGAAAAGCGAGTGTATTCAAATCAACAGGTCGAACTAATGCTGAGCGTAGTCGAAGTATCTTTTTCCACTCGATATCAGTGGCTCATTTTAATTCGGTATTTTCGATGTTATGAAGCAACTCAATGATTTTTTGGTCAATGCCATATCGGCTACAGAATGGCCGATGTTTATTCTGTTGATTGGTGGCGGTTTGTTTTTGGTGGTATATTCCAAATTTATGCCGTATCGGTTTTTTGGACATGCCATTGCCATTACTGCCGGAAAATACGATGATAAAAAGGCCAAAGGTGATGTGAGTTCTTTACAGGCCCTTTCCGCTGCGGTTGCAGCCACTGTAGGGTTGGGCAATATTTCCGGAGTGGCTATAGCCATTCATGATGGCGGACCAGGAGTTGTTTTCTGGATTTGGATGACCGCCTTGATAGGCATGTGCATCAAATTCTATTCCTGTGGATTGTCCATTATGTTTCGCGGTCAAGATTCCGACGGGAAATTGCAAGGTGGCCCCATGTTTTATATGACACTAGGGTTGGGAAAAAAAGCGAAACCTTTGGCTATCTTTTTCAGTATTGCTGGTCTGTTTGGTTTTTTGGGTGTATTTACTGCGAATCAGTTCACTGAGACCTTCATGAATGTTGTGCAACCTGAAGAAAGCCTTGTGGCCTTGGGCGGTAGCCAGACAGACCCATTGTTCAATTGGAAACTGATAATTGGTATTGTACTCGCGATAATTTCGTCTTTTGTCATTTTTGGTGGACTCAAGAGTATTGCCAAGGTAGCCACCGCTTTGGTGCCCACTATGGTGGTCGTTTATTTGGTGACGGTTATTTTGGTCATGATTGCCAATGCTTCCAAGGTCGGCCCTTCTTTAAAGCTCATCATCACGGAAGCCTGGAACTTCAAGACCATTGTCACCGGTGGTTTCTGGGGACTGGTCATTATCGGGGTGCGCAGGGCTATGTTTTCAAATGAAGCGGGTTTGGGTTCTGCACCCATGTATCACGGCCAATCCAAAAATGACGAACCGATTCGAGAGGGTTTGGTCGCCATGTTAGGACCTTTTATTGATACGATTCTGGTTTGTACGTTCACTGCAGTAGTTTTGATTTTGAGTGGAGCCTATCTGGAAGAAGGAAGTGGCATCGTCATGACCTTGAACGCCTTCAACACCTCATTGGGAAGTTGGGGTGGCATCTTATTGATGGTCATTGTTTCCGCTTTTGCCTTGTCCACGTTGTTTACCTATTCCTATTATGGAGTGAAATGTTTGTCCTTTTTGACCAATGCCAAGATTGGGAAGCTGTACAATGTGTATTTTGTCATAATGATCGTGTTCGCTGCAATTGCATCTTTGGAAGTTGTCAAAAACCTTATTGATTTGTCCTATGCCTTGATGGTAATTCCCAATATGATCGCAGTGTTGCTGTTAGCACCGAAAATCAATGCGGCTACCAAAGTATATCTTCAAAAAATGAAACAAACCCATGCATAAAGCGGGCTTCGTAAATATTGTTGGTAATCCAAACGTTGGGAAATCAACCCTAATGAATGCGTTGGTTGGGGAACGCTTATCCATTATTACCGCGAAAGCACAAACTACCCGGCATCGCATTTTAGGGATTGTGAATGGAGAAGATTTTCAAGTCGTTTTTTCAGATACACCAGGCATCATCCAACCGGCTTATGACCTTCAAACCTCAATGATGGATGCGGTGAAATCTGCTTTTGTGGATGCAGATGTGCTGTTGTACATGGTAGAAATAGGAGAGAAAGGGCTAAAAGATGAAGCCTTCTTTGAAAAATTGAAGCAAAGTAAAGTTCCCGTGATGTTATTGTTGAATAAAATTGATACCACGCATCAAGAGGAGCTCGAAAATCAGGTGCAATACTGGCAACAACTATTGCCCAACGTTGAGATTTATCCGATATCCGCCCTTGAAAACTTTAATGTGGGAACCGTTTTTAATCGAATTTTGGATTTGCTTCCCGAGTCACCTGCCTTTTATCCAAAAGACCAATTGACTGACCGACCCGAGCGTTTCTTCGTGAATGAAATCGTGCGGGAGAAAATTCTACTCCAATACAAAAAGGAAATTCCCTATGCCGTTGAGGTGGAAACCGAGGAATTCAAAGAGGATGAAAAAATCGTGCGTATACGCTGCGTCATCATGGTCGAACGCGATACCCAAAAAGGAATCTTGATTGGCCATAAAGGAAGTGCATTGAAAAAGGTGGGCGTTGAAGCCCGAAAAACGCTGGAGGCTTTCTTGGCGAAACAAGTCCATCTGGAACTTTATGTGAAAGTGAACAAGAACTGGCGTAACAATGCACAACAGTTAAAACGTTTTGGTTACAATAACTAAAGCATAATTTAGTGTTGGAATAACAATTACTTCATGTTGGGTTAAGACCTTCAGGGGCAAAATAAACCAAACAACATGAAGAACACTTTGAGAGTACTATTGCCCCTTCTTTTTTTATCCTTATCCTATTCTTGTGATGCTATTGACGATTTTATCGGAGGCGGTGAAGATGACCACCCTGATGATGATGAAGTAACCACATCGGTAAACTACAAATATGTAAGCACCCTGCAAGTAGGAGGAGAGGAGTCCGCAGAAATTGC
>JBCBCH010000070.1:0-9215 GCA_038530835.1 Bacteroidota bacterium
AGAATTACCGAATTTCTGTTTCGCATACTTACCAAACTTGGTGTTATTGTAGTTTCCAATTACCAAAAAGCGCTCTTCGCTATCAGAAAGCTCTACTCCATCTAAAATTACTTCTATATTATTCTCCGGCTCCATTCGAGCGATAAGCATGTTGTATTGATAGGGCTTCACATTATACTCTTTTAAAACCTCCTGATTCGGATGACTAAAAACTTCTGCGCCATATGCTATGAATTCTGAAGATGCTTTATATTCTTCAAGGAGGTAATCTTGGATGCCTATCGAATCCGAAACCAAAAAATCACTTGTATTCACAGCCAGTCGCTCAGCAACTTTTAAAAACTTTTGAACCGGACGAGAATATTTCGACCGCTTCCACTCCAAACCATCCATATTGGAAACTACAATAACACCAAGTTTGGTAAGTATGCGAAACAGAAATTCGGTAATTCTAAAAAAATCGAGTTTTTAGGCGGGGTTTATAATCTAGAACACTTAAATAATTTGAGGTACTATTCCAAGATTTATTTTCATGGTCATTCAGTAGGGGGAACCAACCCTTCACTATTGGAAGCCATGGCTTCCAATACGCTTATAGTCGCGCATGATAATCCTTTCAATAAATCGATTTTACAGAAGAACGCATTTTATTTTCAAAACAGTACTGATGTAAAAGAGCATTTGGAATCCCTAGATAAATCGAATTATCAAGAATTTGTAAAAACGAACTTCGATGAGGTCAAGGAAAAGTACAATTGGGGTATTATAAATAGGAAGTATTTATCTTTCTGTCAGCAGAGTCTGGACAGATTTTGGGAAAAGAGAAAGTAGATTAGCTTTTAAAGCTAATTTTGGAATATCCCTTAGGGGCTCAATTTTAGCAAGAGAAAGAGATTTGAAGAAACGTCGAAAGTTGACAGAAATTTTTATTTGATTTAATGTTCCAAAGAGAAAAGTATTTCGGCTTTATCCACCCAACCTCACTAATAATTGATTTATTGGTGATCAATCTTTTCGCGTATTACTTGCCCATATTGTTTCGTTTTCCATTGCTCTTTCATGGTTATATCTCCGTGATTTGGATTATAATTTCGGTTAAAAACGAATTCTATAGAATTTATCGTTTCACTAAGGTAACCCATATTCTCAAATTGCTTTTTCGGCAGTTTGTGTTTTTCTTTCTAAGCCTATATGCCTTTATCGGATTTTTTAAACAGCCCAACATTAGCCGTTTGAATCTTGGGATATTTTTCCTTTCTGTTTTCGTTTTCATCTTCGTTTTGAAGTTTCTGAGCTACTATCTTCTGATGGAGTTCAGGAACAAAGTCAAAGGGGGACTTAGGCATGTTGTAATTATAGGAGACAACAAGAAAATTGACCAGCTCACAAAAATGTTTAAAAAACATGGGGAATACGGCTATCACGTTGTCCGGCAATTTTCAACTGGAAGGGATGATTTTAATATCCGTGACAGTTTAAATTACATTAAAGATGAACACATAGACGAAATATACTGTTCGGTACACGAACTGAGTAATGAGGAAATAAGCATGTTTATCAATTATGCCGATAATAACTTAATCAAGCTTAAGTTCATACCAGACAACAAAGACATTTTCACTAAGAACTTAAAACTCGATTACTACGAGTATTTTCCAATACTCTCGCTCAGAGACTTCCCGCTAGAAGATCCTTTCAACCGGTTTTACAAAAGAAGTTTTGACTTTATCTTCTCACTACTTGTTTTTCTATTTTTGCTGTCTTGGCTATTACCGATTATTGGTATTCTAATCAAATTGGATTCAAAAGGACCAATTTACTTTAGGCAAAACCGACCGGGGTTTAATGAAAAGGGCTTTGGTTGTTATAAGTTTCGTACAATGAAAATCAATAATACAACCGAAAAATCTGCCACTAGGAATGACCCTAGAGTTACTAAAATTGGCTCCTTTTTAAGGAGAACAAGCATAGATGAGTTACCACAATTTGTGAATGTTTTGCTTGGTCAAATGTCGGTGGTTGGTCCACGACCCCATTTATGGCGACAGAATGAAGAATACAACACAACCGTTCAAAAATACATGTTGAGGCATTATGTAAAGCCAGGTATCAGTGGGTTAGCACAAGCGAAAGGATATCGTGGTGAAATTGAAACAGAAGAGGAAATTATCAACAGAACGAGGTACGACTTCTTTTATATCGAGAACTGGTCATTACTACTCGATATTAAAATCATATTTCAAACCGTAGTTAATGTTATAAAAGGTCAAGAAAAGGCATATTAGGATCTTTACTAGTACTTTCTTCTTCGCATTCTCTATTTTTGCTCAAATGTCTAATTAAAAGTATGAAGAGAGTACTGATTTCTGGCGCCGCAGGTTTTTTGGGTTCACACCTTTGTGACCGGTTTATCGCAGAAGGACACCATGTAATCGCCATGGATAACCTCATCACAGGCGACCTTAAAAAACATAGAACACCTTTTCCCTTTAGAACGATTTGAATTCCATCATCACGATGTTTCTACTTTCGTTCATGTTCCAGGGGATTTGGATTATGTCCTACACTTTGCATCACCAGCTAGTCCAATTGATTATCTAAAAATCCCAATTGAAACGCTAAAGGTGGGTTCTTTGGGTACTTTGAATCTTTTGGGGTTGGCTAAAGAAAAGAAAGCTCGCATTTTGGTCGCTTCTACCTCTGAAGTATATGGAGACCCACTGGTCCATCCTCAAAATGAGGAGTATTATGGCAATGTAAGTCCTATCGGCCCCCGCGGGGTTTATGATGAAGCCAAACGGTTTATGGAATCCATAACCATGGCCTATCATCGGCATCATGGTTTGGATACCCGTATCGTTCGCATCTTTAACACCTATGGGTCAAGAATGCGCTTAAATGATGGAAGGGTTGTTCCTGCTTTTATTGGTCAAGCGCTACGCGGACAAGATCTTACCGTCTTTGGTGATGGTTCCCAAACGCGTTCGTTTACCTATATAGATGATCAAGTTGAAGGTATTTATCGTTTGCTCATGAGCGATTATGTGGAACCCATCAATATTGGGAATCCGGAAGAAACTACGATTTTGGAATTTGCTGAAGAGATTATTTCGTTAACCGGAACTGACCAAAAAATCATTTTCAAACCTCTCCCTCAAGATGACCCTTTACAACGCCAACCAGACATTAGTCGCGCAAAGGAAATATTGAACTGGGAACCAAAGGTTCTTCGCTCAGAAGGCCTTAAACGAGCTTATGAGTATTTCAAGTCCTTGTCGGAAGAAGAGTTATGGCAGGAACACCGTGATTTTATCAAAAACAAGTAAGAGTATCTAGCGCAAGCTGTATTTTTGCCGAAAACCGGCGAAAATGAACATCCTTATCCTTGGCTCTGGCGGCAGAGAGCACGCAATAACGCACAAAATTGTCCAAAGCCCTTTGGCAAGCTCAGTTTTTGTAGCTCCGGGTAACGCAGGAACGAATAATATCGCCGAGAATGTCAATATCGGAGTGAACGACTTCGCAAAACTTGCTGCTTTTGTAAAGGAAAAAGAGATTCAAATCGTTGTGGTAGGACCCGAGGACCCCTTGGTCAATGGGATCCATGATTATTTTTTGGCCGATTCGGATTTAGCAGAGGTTATGGTAATAGGCCCTCAGAAAGAAGCTGCCCAACTTGAGGGGAGTAAAGCTTTCGCCAAAGCATTTATGAAACGCCATTCCATCCCAACGGCTGCCTATCAAAGTTTTACCAAAGAAAGGTTGCAGGAAGCCTATGGATTCATGGAAACCTTGAAATCGCCTTATGTGCTCAAGGCGGATGGCCTGGCGGCTGGAAAAGGAGTTCTGATCATTAAGGATTTGGAAGAAGCAAAGACGGCCCTAGCTACCATGTTGGTAGATGAAAAGTTTGGCAAAGCAAGCCAAACCGTGGTAATCGAAGAGTTCTTGGATGGGATTGAATTGAGTTGTTTTGTCGTTACGGATGGAAAGTACTATAAGATTCTACCCACCGCAAAAGATTATAAGAGGATAGGAGAAGGTGATACTGGCTTGAATACTGGCGGGATGGGGGCTATTTCACCCGTTCCTTTTGTGGATACCGTCTTCATGGAGAAGATTGAATCCCAAATCGTGAAACCAACCGTTGAAGGTCTTAAAAAAGATAATCTTCCTTATGTTGGGTTTATTTTTATAGGACTTATTAAAGTGAATGGTGAACCCAAGGTCATAGAATACAATGTCCGAATGGGAGACCCCGAAACCGAGGCTGTTTTTCCGAGAATCGAATCGGATGTGGTGGCATTGCTTCAAGCAATGGGTTCTGGAAATCTGCAGGAATATGAGCTACAGATAAGCAGGCAAACAGCGACAACTGTGGTAGCTGTTTCTGGCGCGTATCCCGAAGCATATGAAAAAGGCAAGGAAATCTTTGGTATTTCCGAAGTTGAAATGGCAACCGTATTTCATGCGGGAACCAAAATGGATGCCGGAAAAGTCCTCACCAATGGAGGACGTGTGTTAGCCCTTACTACCTTGGATAGCAACATGGAGAAAGCCTTGGAAAAGGCCTATACTCAACTCCGCAAAATTACTTTTGAAGGAATAAACTACAGAAAGGATATAGGCTTTGACCTATAGATACGAGTGGGAGCTGATACTTTTATCCTCTTCTCCGTTGTCATTGAAGATTTTTAACTGCTTCATCCAGTAAAGCATAGCAATGAAACCAACAATTGAAAATACCCAGTTGATAGTGTTGGAAGCCCACCAGCTTTCCATGAATCTGAAAACATCGTATGGCGCGAACAGATAGTTCACGAATAAGTCCTCAATGCCGTAAAAAAAATTGCTCATGTTGGCTATATTTACTTTACAAAATTAGTAAAACCTGATATGATTTCTAGCTTTTTTGGGAAAACAAAGCCTATAAATTATGCGGTTTTATCCATTTTTCTGATTCTTTTTTACGCCTGTTTGGTTGGATTTTCCAAAATGGGCACACCTACGGGGTCGGGATATATTTTGGAAGGCATAGCGCTTATCGCTTTGATTTTCCAATTAATCGTAATCAACGAAATTGTACGTTCCGAAAAAGTAACGGGTTTCAGCTCATTCTCCATGCTGTTTTTTGTGCTTTTGTTGGTTACTTTTCCGGAAGCCTTAATGGATGTCAAAGGTATTTTTGCGAACCTTTTCATATTGTTGGCCGTCTGGAGGTTGCTTTCCATGCAAAACCTTAAACAACTTAAGCATAAACTTTTTGACGCTTCTTTCTTTGTGACCATTGCGAGCTTGTTTTATGATTGGGCGCTACTGTATTTTGTTTTGGTTTTTTTGGTGATCAATGTATTCGACCGAAACAGTTTCAAGAACTGGCTGGTGCCTTTATTGGCTATTTTAACCACAGCCATGGTTGGGATGGCGTATATGCTGTTGAAAAATGATTTTTCGTTTTTTTGGGAACATTATCAATTTAGAATTGAAAGCGAGGCACTTCAAAACTTGGAGTATCGTTTTATCAAAATTGTGGTTTTTGGTGTTCTGATCTTGTTGCTTATGGGCCTGGTATTCTTAAAGCAACGAAAAAAAGGAGGCGGAAAGTTGATTACACTTCGCATTTGCTTTTTGACATTCATACTGGCCTTATGCATTGCATTTTTCAAACTTGAAAGCGCCAACATCATAATCCTAAGTTTTTTTCCAACCGCAGTGTTTTTGACGAATTATCTGGAAACCTTGAAAGAATCCAGATATAAAGAGGTGGCAACTACATTATTGGTCTTTATTCCCTTTTTCATTTTGGCAGTTGAGCTCAGCTTGTAAAGGGTAAAGCAATATCTTTGCCCAAACCCAATTATTTATGTTCAGTTCATTTGCCTTTGGAATCTTTGAGGAAAGCATTGACACGTATCACATCAAGGACGACGTTTATCAACCCTTTTCCAATCCCTATCCAAAAGATAAGGTAGAACATCTTTTGTACCGTAAAAACTGGATTGATACCGTACAGTGGCACTATGAAGATATCATTAGGGACCCACAAATCGAACCGAACGCTGCATTGGATCTAAAACGCAAAATAGACGCGAGCAACCAAGACCGAACTGATCTTGTTGAATATATTGATAGTTATTTTTTACAAAAATACCAATCGGTAGAAGTTCGCGAAGATGCTACCATCAATACAGAAAGTCCTGCTTGGGCCATCGACCGACTTTCCATATTGGCCTTGAAAATCTATCACATGCAAGAAGAAGTAAATCGTGAAGATGCCACCCCTGAGCATATTGATAAGTGTGAGACCAAATTGAATGTACTTCTAGAACAAAAGAAAGATTTATCCCAAGCCATTGACCAACTTCTGCAGGATATCGAGGCAGGCCACAAATTCATGAAAGTGTATAAGCAAATGAAAATGTACAACGATGATGAGCTAAATCCAGTGTTGCGTGGCCAAAAATCCTAGGCCGCAACATATTCTCGTTATTCGTCTATCTGCTTTGGGCGATGTGGCCATGTTGGTTCCCGTCTTGCAGGTATTGTTGAATACCTATCCTGACCTAAAAATCACCCTGCTCACCCGAGGTTTTTTTGCTCCTATTTTTCAGGAGTTACCCAATGTTGAGGTATTTCCCGTTGAAACGAAAGGGAAACATAAGGGCGTTTTGGGGTTATGGCGATTGTATCTAGAACTCAAACCAAAATCATTTACCGGAGTTGCTGATGTACATAATGTGCTGCGCAGCAATATGCTAAGACTCTTTTTCAAAACCAGCCGAATACCTTTCTTTCAAATAGACAAAGGGCGAAAGGAGAAAAAAGCGCTTACACGTGAAAATGATAAGATTTTTAAACCTTTAATAACCACACACCAACGCTATGCCGAGGTCTTTGAGGCCATGGGCTACCCTTTGGATTTGGAACAGTTTTCATTTCTGAATAAACAAACGATACCTAATTCGTTATTGAGTTTATCTGGAGAAAAGAAACAGAACAAGTGGGTCGGAATCGCGCCTTTTGCGGCGCATACAGGTAAAATGTATCCCCTGGAAATGATGGTTGAGGCAATCGACTCCTTGAATTCTAAAATTGATTATCGGATACTTCTGTTTGGTGGAGGAGTGGAAGAAATTGAGAAATTGGCTGAAATAGCCGAAAGCAGAAACAGGGTGTTTTCCGTTGCTGGAGGGCTATCTTTTGCTGAAGAGCTTGCCTTGATTTCCAACTTGGATATTATGGTCGCCATGGACAGCGGTAACGCCCATCTTGCGGCGAATTATGGAATTCCGGTGATTACCATTTGGGGCGTGACCCATCCTTATACAGGTTTTTATCCTTTCGGACAGCCCGAAAATCATGCCCTACTACCGGACCGAGAACAATTTCCGTTATTGCCCACTTCGGTTTATGGCAATAAAGTGCCCAAGGGATATGAAAACGTAATAACGACCATTTATCCCGAACAAATAATTGATAAAATCACAGAAGTTTTGGCGAAACCGGCTTAAGCGGCAGCAGGGCGCAAACTATTGAAATAATGTCGTAGCTGTTGTAAGTATTGGTATTTGGCGTGCTTTGGGTTGTGGTTCATCATCATGGTCCGCATCCCTAAATAGGAAGATATAATATAGGCCGCTACCCCTTCGCAATCGATGTGACGTGCTACATGATCATCCAATTTTCCCTTTTTCAACGTGCCAATCATGTTGACTTCCCACATCTGAAGAATATCTTTTAAGGAAGCACTTACCTCTTCTTGTTTTCCATCCAACTCCGTCAAAAAATCTCCAAGCATAAAACCATAAATCAACTCGTTGCTTTTTCCGGGTTCCAAGGCCTTATCCAGGCTTTCCATTATTGCGGATAGAGGATCCTCTTGAGTAGACAAAGGCTCAACCAACAAAGCGTAGATTTTTTGGGCTACCAAATTTTGAACGATGTAAACGAAAAAATCTTCCTTGGATTTAAAGTGATGGTAAAAAGCGCCTTTGGATAAGCAAAGCTCTCGCAAAATGTCGTTTAAGTTGGTGTTGTGATATCCTTTTTGTGCGAAAACATCAAGTCCTTTATAGCATAGTCGGTTGATGGTCACTTTGGATTTAAGGTGCTTTTCCATAAGATTTGGTTTTGTAGGGGTAGACCTTCTGGTCGGTTACAAAGTTGGGTTAGGAGTAAGCGGTCGGAAACAATATCAGTCGTATTCGTAAGAAAAATCGGTAAAAAACATCTTTTGAAGCGCTCTACCGATAAAATCCAAAATACGACCGACCTGGCGGTCGGTTTAACTGATGAATTTTGGGGATTAAATACGCTATCGTTTCATAGACGAATGCTTTTGGAGTGATCAAAAGACGGGAAATAACATTTCTTACTTGCTTTTAAAGCAAACAATGAATTTGAGATTTTTCAAAACCGAGCTGTTTTTGGCAATTCTTCTCTTAAGTGCCTGCCAACGCACACAAAAGCTAATAGAAGCAAATCAACCTAAAGACATAGATGCTTATATCCAAAATACGATGAAGGTCCATAAGGTGCCTGGTTTGGCCCTTGCTGTCCTTAAAAAGGACTCGATAATACACAAAAAATGTTATGGAAAAGCTTCGTTGGAGTTTGATATCCCTGTGGACGAAAGCCAGTTGTTTCGAGTATACTCTACTACTAAGTTGCTTGTTGCAACGGCCATTTTTCAACTGCGTGAGCAAGGTAAACTAGGATTGGACGATACCCTCGCGGCGCATTTAAATGACATTCCTGAAGCTTGGGAAACGGTTTCCATCTCAAATTTATTGACCCACTCATCGGGAATACCCAACTTTATTCAATTTGAAAGTGGTCATGGCAATGAAGCAGTTTGGTCAAGGTTGGTGGAGTTGCCAATGGAATTTGAGCCAGGGACACTATGGCGATACAACCAAACCAATTACTGGTTGTTAGCTAAAATTATTGAAAAACAAAGTGGACTGACCTTGACGGAGTTCATTACCCAAAACCAATTTGAAGGAGATAAAAATGGGTTTGTCTTTTCATCCAATAGCTTGGAAGTGATTCCCAACCGGATTTCAAAATACGTTTTTGATAATGGGTTGGACAAGTACCAAAAATCAATTGACAAAGAGGAATCCAGAGGGTTGGCAGGGAATGGACTGAATATCACCTTAGATAAATTTGTCTCTTGGAACCAACGGTTGGACCAAGATCAAATCCTTTCTAAG
>JBCBCH010000071.1:0-9185 GCA_038530835.1 Bacteroidota bacterium
AAACTCCACATTAAAATGCTTGAGAAAGGTATAATCGACACTTATCCTAGGCTCAAAAAGGAATTTGTTAAAGGCATCCAGGTAGTTGAAGCGCATTCCCAAATTCAGTCGCGTTTTTTGGTCTGGCGATAAGACTCCTACTTCAGAAAACAAGGCATGCGTGCGTAAAACCCGGGCATCCAGGCGGACAAAGAGCGGATTGTCCACATTGTCGGAATTACTAACCTTGGTTTCCATCAATTGATAGCCACTTGTTAGTTTTAATCTATCCGAAAAACGAAGCCTTGTATTTAACCTAATACTGGTTTCTGAAACGGTATTTTCCTGATTCAACTGCTGATTATCCAAAATATTGGCATTGCGAGCATCCAAACCATAATCCGTATTGTATAAATTGACGTCAGTACCGAAATTCTCGGTCCAATCCCTTCGATAGTAAATACCAAAAGCAGTTGTGCCTTGGTCCAACCCACTTTCTCTTTCTTCAAGAATACCATCAATATCGGCCACTTCGTTAAAAGAAAGATTGTTTGAGGTATGAATAAAATTCAACCGGATTCGGTCCTTGTCCGATGGGTCGTACAATAATCGCATGGACACATCATAAAAATTGAAATCCAAATCCGAACTGGGGATGGATTCAAAATTCCGGCCAATCTCCGTATCCTGAATGGCACGGTCAAAATAATTGGTAAACGTTGGCGTTTCTACAAAATCACTCAGGGAACGGCGCGTAGCGAACTGAATTGAAGCCCGTTTTCCAATGGGGGTATCCACTGAGCCATTGAAATCTATGAGATTAAGTCCTACACTTCCCTTGGTATCATAGTTCAGATATTCATCCGTCTTCATGGAAATGGTTCCGGAAACCCCATCGGTTTCTGAAACACTACTGCCATTTTTAATGAGTTGTACCCTTCGGGTAATTTGGGGGTTGAACATGCTAATGAGGCCAAAAAAGTGACCAGATTGATACATCTTGATGTCATCCCATAGAATTAGGTTCTGGTCGTTGCTGCCGCCCCGAATATTAATATTGGATACGGTTTCATCAATACTTTGAATCCCTGGCAAGGCTTGGACCGATTGCAGTACATCATCATCAATAAGGCCCGGCAATAAACTGAACTTATTGAAATTCATTTGATAGGAACCATTCTCCAGTTTGTCGATACCACGAACAAAAAAATCCGAGACGGTAACCTCAGCCAGTTCCTCCTGATAGGGAATAAGAAAAAGGGTGTCACATTGGAAAACATCGAACAGTTTTACGTTTTTCACCAAAGGTTTAAAACCCAAATGCCGAACCACAACTTGGTTGTTTTTGGTTAAACTGTCTATGGAAAAGTATCCTTCTTTATTGGCGATGACCCCAAGCGAGTCATATTGAACGGTTACGAATGGAACCGATTCCCCGGTATCTTCATCCTTTAAATAGCCACAAAGGGATAGGTCTTTTTCTTTTATGGAAATGATGGTCCCTGACAATTGCTCATAATCGAGGTTACTTTGAACGTCAAGGTAGGTGAGGACTTCACTTAATGAGAGAGTCGTTCCAGGAGGAACGACTTTTATGGATTCTACTAAATCTGAGGCGTAGTTGAACTGTACACCATATTGCTCTTGAATGGATTCCAGCACAACCGTTAACGGTTGCGGTATCGGATTTTGGGCAGTAATGGTGTGTAAGCAGGAGAATAGACTTATGCAATAGACTAGTAACCGTAGTTTTTTACTCACGTTTACTAAAACGCACCATATCGTCCTTTAGTATTTGATAATCAAGTCCAAGAGGTTCACTTACTGCTTTAAGGGCAGAGTCTAGGTCTTTGTGACCAAATCCTCCAGTGAAAAGCTGCTCTTGAGAAATATTTTCAGCTTGTACTTTCACGTTGTATTGACGCTCAAGTTCGGCAAACACTTCGGTTACTGGCAAGCGCTTAAAGTAGCTCATGCTGTTTGTCCAAGACGGTGAGGCTGCACGGTTTTTTCCTGTAATGATTTCTCCATTGATACGTTGAAAGTCATCTCCAGCGTTCAAAATCTTGGTAATTCCGTTGCTGACCACACGGACGGTACCTTCATAACAGGTAACTTCGAACAAAGAACCTCTTTGCTTCACATTGAATTCGGTTCCAAGAACACTAACCGTTCCTTCATCGGTAAGTACGTCAAACTTCGCGCCTTTGGCTACATCAAAAAATGCTTCTCCTTTCAACTCAATCTCTCTGTTATCATCCCAATCATTTGAACTATAGCTGACTTCGGATTGGGCATTCAAGGTTACTTGGGATGCATCTGGTAGTTGAAAGGTCGTTTTTTCGGCGAAAGCCGTTTCTACTTGCGTATTATTGTTAAACAAGAAACCAAAATACAAACCGAACGCGACAACTACGACACTTGCGATACGAAGTACTGGTCGAAACCATTGCATTTGAATGACCTTGGTTTCAGTGGCAGTCTCCGTAATATATTTGTCTTTAAATGTTGCAAAGTCGTTGACTTCAGAAAAGTTGGATGCTTTAAAATACGAGGCATCTTCAACGATGTCTTTGTAGAAGGAAGCTTCTTCAAGCGCATCAAACGCTTTTCTTTCTTCTTCAGAAAGTTCGCCTGTAAGCCATTTTTGTATTAAAACGTTCGTATCCATTTTTGATGTCGGTTTGATACTAAAACAATCTCATCCCGGAAATTCCCGAAAAAAAATGAAATTATTTTATCTTAAAGTTGTCGAGCTCCTTTCGCAATACGTCAAAAGCCGAGTAAATACGGTACTCCACAACTTTTCGGGTTACTCCTAAAATTTCTGCGATTTCTTCGTGTTTTTTTCCTTCTACCTTGCTCAATAGAAATGCCGTTCGCTGTTCTTCGCTCAATTTGGAGAGTACTTGTTGGTACTTTTTAAAGTATTGGTCCTTCTCTAAAAGAAACTCTGGATTTTCGTTCGTAGTGGCTTTGGGTGACTCGTTTTGGTACTTTAAGACCACCTTTTGGTGCTTGACCTCGTTCAACATTAAGTTGTTGGCTACCGTATAAAGAAAGGATTTGGCTTTGTCTGGGGTAACCTTCTTACAATTTTCCCAAAGTTTTGCGAACGCATCTTGGGCTTTGTCTCCAGGATTTAATCTATCACCATATTTGTAATAAAGGTAGTCGTGAAGGCTCTGGGAATACTTATTATATATGCTTTCAAAAATGCGCCCCTCACAAATATCTTTGTGCAAATCTGTCTTCAATCCACTGGATTTTAAATCAAAATACAAGGAAAAAAAACTTTCTCCTAAAATTTACGGGGAATTTTTTACGTTAAGTTGTTTATTATATAAATACTAATTCGCGCGTCTATACCTTATATGGAATTCAAATTAAAGATATGTTTTGCTTTGCTCCTCGGATGCCTTTTGGGCATTTCGTGCCGAAGTGAAGATTTTCAATTCGAGAGTTCACCCCCAGAAGAAACCTTGACACCAGATTCCAATGCCGCGGATTTGCTGTACCGTGTTTCCCTGAACGATGGCTCCATAGACAATGTTTTGGATCAGGCCAACTGCTTTACCGTAAAACTCCCAGTAGACGTCACTGTCGAAGGAACTACCCTTACCATTGAAGACGAATCCGATTTTGACGCTTTGGAAACGCTGGCCGAAGATGCCGATGAAGGTCTAAGCGCCCTAGAACTGGTATATCCCGTTACACTTATCGACAGGGAATATGAAGAAATCGTGGTGGCCTCCGCAGAGGCTTTGGCACAACAGGCCGAAAGTTGTTTAGGGGACAATGTCGTCGATGAAGATATCGAATGTGTTGACTTTGTGTATCCCATTACCGTGTTTTTGTTCAACGCCACCACCGAGCTTTTCGATTCAGTATCCATTCAAAATGATGGAATGATGAATAGTTTCATCAACCAACTGAATGAAGAACAAATCGTGAACCTTCAATTTCCGATTAATGTGGTTTTGAGCGACGGTACCGTAATGGAAATGAGCAGTCAAGAGAATTTGGAAGCCTTTATCGAAAGCAATATCAATGGTTGTGATGAAGATGACGACAACGACTTGGATGATGATGACTGTAACGATTGTACAGAACAAGAACTCAACCAAGCTTTTGCAGATTGTTCTGATTTGCGAATAGAAAAATTTATTGTGGACGGAGACCGTCTTCAAAACCAATATCAAGGCTTTTCCTTTAATTTTAGGCAAGACGGACACTTGATAGTTGCCGATGCTGATGCAACATACTTTGGTACTTGGTCTGCAGAAGGGGAGCGCAATGAAATACAAACCACCATTGCTCTTCCAAATCTTCCCGAATTTTCAGATACTTGGCGCCTGAATGAGATTTTCACTTTTTCGAGTACTGAAAACGTCAAGTTCCTGTTGAATGGCAATACGCTACAATTCCGAAACTTCTGCAATAATGGGAACCCTACAGGTAATCTCCCATTGAATGTGGGCTCAGTTTTGGTTTCCGATAATTGGAGAGTAGAATCCTATTTCGATGGTACTTCGGACGAAACTCCTCGTTTTACTGATTTCAGTATCGGTTTCAATGCTGATGGTACCATAGTGGTCGTCGCCACGAATGGAACCAACACAGGTGGGTTCTGGACCGTAGAACAAGGAAACACCGCCCTGGATTTGAACTTTGGTGACAACCAACCTTTTGATGAACTTAACAAAGATTGGAAACTCAATTTTATTTCGAATACCAGAATTGAGCTTACCGAAATTGGTGCTGGACCCACCTTTGGAAAGCTCGTCTTGGTCAAATTATAACGAACACCGCTGCGCCGCAAATAAATAAAACTCAATACCTCAGATACTTACCATTTTAGCGGATTCCATGTAACAACCCGGTGTCTTTTGTGCATGGAATCCTTTTTTTGGGCCTGATCGTAACACTTTTATTTGCTGTAGGGCGTTTCTTCGCTTTTGGTTTTTAATCGAAAAAGGGCGCTTTTGGTCATATTACTTCAAGAAATAAGTAGGGTCACCTGTTTTATGAATGTAAAACTAAACTGACCATGTTGACCACAATCATTATTGATGACTCCACACTTCAACGCCTTGCGACCACAAGGTTTGTTGACGACCACACCGAATTGAATCTTATTGGAACGTATAGCGATGCCCGGGTTGGGTTGGAAGCAGCCAATAGTCTTAAACCGGACCTTTTGATTTTGGATGTGGAAATGCCGGAACTGGGAGGGTTTGATGTGCTATCAAAATTAACCCATGATTGTCAAGTAATACTGTATTCCACACGCTCACAGTTCGCGCTGGAAGCGTTTCAATATACACAAGTAAAGGACTTCTTAATGAAGCCCATGTATAAGCCTCGGTTCGAAAAGTCCATCGAACGTATCTTAAAAAATAGTGTGTCACAACTACGAGAACCACGGACGTTGGGCTCTTTCGTCGAGGTAACATCTTTGCCTAAAGCCAGCTAGTGTAGGCTAGTTAGGTTTGGGTTTATAGTTTATCGTAACCCGGGTACCTTCCCCTGGTATGGAGTTGATAAATAAGCGACCATTGATGTAGTTGATGCGTTCCCTCATAAAGAAGACTCCCATGCCGCCTTCGCTGTTGTTTTTGGGTATACTATCCAATACTGATGAGTCAAAACCCTTGCCATCATCATCAATAACAACACTCAACAGGCCCTCTGCATAATTTATGGACACCAAAATATAGTTTGCCTCTGCATATTTTATGGCGTTATTGACCGCTTCTTGGGTCACACGATAAATGTTGGTCTCCGCCAACGAATCAAAACGCACATTCTCACCCGCCTTGTTTTCATACAAAATATTTTTCCCGGTGAGTTTGTTCAGCTCTACCGTCATTTTTTGCAAGGCCGGAAAAATACCATGGTCTTCCAGTTCAGGTGGAGTCAGGTTGAAGGTTGCGGTGCGTACCCCCTTGATCAAATCAGCAGTTAATTTTTTCAGGTAGGCTATTTTCTCCTTGGTTTTCTCTTTTTGGTTGGTGTTGATGGATTCAATATTGAACTTCAAGGCTGTTAGCATTTGCCCAATACCATCATGTATGTCTTTGGCAATGCGCTTTCGTTCTTCTTCCTGGCCGTCTACGATTTGGCTGGCTTGCAACTGTTTTTGCTGCATCCGCTCTTCATAGTTCTGTTTGGTCAGTTCCTCAATTTTCAACTGGTTTTTCTTGCGTTCGGTGATGTCAGAGCATAAAATCAGAACACTTTGCTCCAAACTGGACTGGTGCATGGGAATGATGGACATGTCCAGCCAGAGGCGTTTCCCCGTTTTCGTTTCAATTTTGATTTCTTCAGAGCGAATGTTTTTGCGTTTGCTCATCAGAACCTCCCTGAGGTATTGTTGCTGACCAGAATTCTGAGTGAGAATTTCGGAGATAGGCGCGTTGATTTGAGCAGGCTCTTGTTCCAAAAGGGCCAAGAACTTTTTGCTAATGAAAACCACACTGCCGTCCTTGCGCGTGCTGGCAAAAAGAGCCGCATTGTCAATTACAAAATTCAGTTCCTGTAACTGCTGCAAAGATTTTTCCTTTTCTTCAAAAAGCTTTTTGATCTCCGCGGCGGATGCATCGGACTTTTGTTGGTTTTGAATGAGTTTGGAGATGGTCTCTCGAATCTGAATCGACAAGGGGCGGAAGATGAAGACCACTTCCAGGAACAATATGAGCAGGGAAAACGCCAAAAGGAGGTATTCCTTGAACTTCAGCTTTTGAAGTCTCTCCTTGCTTTGGGCATCATATGCGTTTACGATAGCATCCATTTTGGTCAAAAACAAACGCTCATTGTCCAATAATACTTTTAGTTCAGCTGTACGTGAGATAGATAGGCTATCCGCACCGCTAGCTAAAATCGTTTCCGCGGCATTCACCATCACCTCATGGTGTGGATTCAAATCCGAAAAAAGAGCCAAAATAGTTGGGTTCTGTTCTACAGGAAGGCCAATACTGTCGTTTCCTTTTTGCAAACCAATATGGGCTGTTTTCCAAACACGAAGGGTTTCGTTCAAGTTCTGCACTATTGCTTCCCTGTCCATTCCATTTGCATCGGACGTTTCCAATAGCAGCGCTTCCTTCACCAATTTTTGACTAAATGCACGCTGTCTTCCGGCCACGTTGATTACCCTTGAATCATTTAATTGGGAATCCAAATGTTGCTGGATAAGGATTTGGGCGAAAATTACGGTCAAGGCAATCGCGGCAATAGCCAGGAGATACCACTTTCTGACCCTCAAGAAGGTGGCCGTATCGAGGGCCTGTTGTTTCTCGCCTTCCATCATGCGGATACCGCTTTTAGCACTAGTTCGCGTGCCGAATCAGATAATGACAATTGAAGAGCGGCTTTATGTCCGTCCTCAGACATTTTTCGCCATGTTTTTTGCAGAATATCAACTACTTTTTCCTCGTCATGTTTTACTGCAAAAGGTTCAAAATAATGTTTCAAAAAAACGAGACAGATAACGTCTTCCAAAGTTTGGGTCTCTTTGCTGCGCTTCAACTGTTTCTTAAGTAGCAAAAATTCAACTTGCGCAATAATTTCATCTGGGTAACCAACCTTTTCCAGCAGCACTCTAGCTTTTTCGGCGTGGAACTTTTTCAAGTCTTGCCGCCATTTGAGGTAGCCCACCCGATTCATTTCGTAATTACTTCTAGGAATTTCCCAACGACAGATGTGCTGGCATCGCGCAGTGAGTTGTAAGGCTTCGGATGCATAAGGGGCAAATTCATTCAGCGTTTCGGTCATGCGCAAGGCATAGAGCACCTCTTTAGGGTATGCTATCCCTTTCCAAGTTTCCCTATTAGGGTCATGGCTGTTGGCTTCATCAAAAAGCTCAAAAGCTTTGGCCAGTTTCTCTGCATCGCCCATGTATCAACTTTAGAAATCATTCGGAAAAGCCAATATACACAAAGTTGTCTTCAATTTTTACGGGATATGTCGCAATGGCCGGTAAGTCTCCATTTAAGTTTTCACCTGTGATTAGGGAAAAGGTTTTCTTGTGCAAAGGACAGGCCACTTTTGGGATTCCGTTTTGGTCTCCTATCATACCTCTGCTCAATACCATCTCCTGTTTTTCCGGAGATAGGTTTTGACAAGCATACCACTGGTTCAATCTTTCAAAATTGAATACCGCAATTTGCAAGCTTTTGTATTTGATGCATGCTCCACCATTTTTGGGAAAAGCATCAACAGTTGCTGCTTTAAACCAAACTTTGGCATCTTCTTCCTTAACCGTCTTGTACATGGAAACCAGTGGGTCCATAATCGCGTTCATAATTTCTATTACTATTTATAGTACTTCCGTCGTTCCACATCGAGGTGCGGAATCTATTGTAATATTTGGATTCCTGCTTTCGCGGGAATGACCAATAGCTTATCAAAAAAACCAATCTAAGGTTCTACAAAACCTTCACCCATTGTTTCGGCATTTTTTGTTCGCGCATAGGAACAAAAACCAAATTATCATCCTCTTCTTCACTATTGACAAAATGGTTGAAGCGTTTCATCATTTCGGGGTCGTTGACGGCCTGCGTCCACTCGCACTCATATCGGTTTACCAGCGTTTGCATTTCGATTTCCAAATCTTCAGCAATTCCGATTTTATCATCAATGACGACTTCTTTCAAATAATCCAATCCACCTTCAAGTCCTTCCAACCAGGCTGCCGTGCGTTGTAGGGGTTTTGCGGTACGCATGTAAAACATCAAATAGCGGTCAATGTACTTTACCACAGTTTCATTGTCAATCTGTTCGGCAAGCAATTGTGCATGACGAGGATTTGCGCCACCATTTCCGCCTACATAAAGGTTCCAGCCACCCTCTACGGCAATCAAACCAAAATCCTTTCCTCTTGCTTCAGCGCATTCACGGATACACCCTGAAACCCCTCCTTTAATTTTGTGGGGGGCACGAATACCGCGATAACGATTCTCCAACTCAATGCCAAAACTTACGCTCTCATCCATGCCATAACGACACCAGGTTGAACCCACACAGGTTTTGACCGTTCGTAGGGATTTCCCATAGGCATGGCCGCTTTCAAAACCATGGCCAATCAAATCTTTCCATATCAAGGGCAGCTGTTTTAGGGTTGCTCCGAACAAATCGATTCGTACACCACAAAATTAAAGGAGGGGTTTCAGGGTGTATCCGTGAATGCGCTGAAGCAAGAGGAAAGG
>JBCBCH010000072.1:0-9169 GCA_038530835.1 Bacteroidota bacterium
TACACACCCCAACGCCCTCAAGGTGAAAGAAGCGGTTCGTATTTTGCACGAACGGAATCCTGATTTGGTGGTGGATGGTGAAATTCAGACGGATTTTGCACTAAGCCAAGAACTTTGTAACAATAACTTTCCGTTTTCCAAACTATCCGGTAGAAAAGTAAATACGCTAATATTCCCAAACCTGGAATCAGCGAATATCACCTACAAGCTTTTGAAAGGATTGAACAACGCGGACTCCATTGGCCCCATCATGGTCGGTTTAAGGCGGTCAGCCCACATTTTGCAATTGGGGGCCAGCGTCGACGAAATGGTGAATATGGCAGCAGTAGCGGTCATTGACGCCCAAGAAAGAGAGAAACGGAAACGCGCCAAAATGGGCGAATAGCAAAAACACCAAACCATGATAACACATCTTAGCGGAAAACTCGTTGAAAAGAACCCAACCTATGTGGTGGTAGAATGCAATGGAGTAGGCTATTATGTAAACATTTCGCTACATACTTTTTCCCTTATCGGAGACGATGAGCACATTCGAATCTACACGCATCTTCAAATCAAAGAAGATGCCCACTCATTGTATGGATTTATGGAACCATCCGAACGGGCTATTTTCCGTTTGTTGATATCCGTTTCTGGAGTTGGTTCTAGCACCGCTCGTACCATGCTTTCGTCACTTTCCCCGCACCAGGTAATGGATGCAATTGCCTCAGAAAACGTAGCACAAATCCAATCCGTAAAGGGTATTGGGGCCAAGACCGCACAACGCGTGATTTTGGATTTAAAAGACAAGATTTTGAAAGTCCATGGAATGGACGAAGTTTCACTTCCATCAAACAATACTAGCAAAGAAGAAGCGTTATCTGCTTTAGAGGTTCTTGGTTTTGTACGAAAGCACTCCGAAAAGGTAGTTGACAAGCTACTAACCGAAGAACCCTCATTAAGCGTTGAGGACATTATTAAACGAGCGCTTCAAAATTTGTAACTAGTTTGAAAAGAGGGGCAAACGCGATACTTGGACCGAAGGGTCTCAAGTATTTCTTTTTGTGTATTTGTATCGGTTTCGCACACTTGGCCATGGCCCAGGAGGATACCGAGCAAGTACAAGATTCCGTGAAAACGGGGGTTGCCCTAGGTCAACTGCGTTTGGACGACCCCAAAAGCATTGTTTCCCGATACACTTACGATCCAGAACTAGACCGTTACATCTATACGGAAAGTATTGGGGACTTCGATATTTCCTATCCCATCATTTTAACCCCCGAACAGTATTTCGAATTGATTCGGAAGGAAGGAATGAAATCCTACTTCAAAGAAAAAATAGACGCCTTTTCGGGCAAAAAGGAAGGCAGCCAAGAAGCAAGAAAAAATCTGCTGCCCAATTTCTATGTGAACAGCGGCTTTTTCGAATCGATTTTTGGTGGAAATACCATCGAAGTGATTCCTCAAGGTTCCGTAGCCATGGATTTGGGGGTTTTGTGGCAAAAAAATGACAATCCTGCTTTATCTCCACGAAACCGAACCAACCTTTCTTTTGATTTTGACCAACGGATAAGCCTGAGTTTATTGGGTAAAGTTGGGGAACGTCTCCAAGTAACCGCCAATTACGACACGGAAGCTACCTTTGATTTCCAAAACCTCGTAAAGTTGGAGTATACACCAACAGAAGATGATATTCTCCGAAAAATTGAAATTGGTAACGTAAACATGCCCTTAAATAGTTCGCTGATTACGGGCGCACAGAGTCTTTTCGGGGTAAAAACACAATTGCAGTTTGGCAGAACCACCGTAACGGCGGTGTTTTCCGAACAACGCTCGCAAAACAACACGGTTGTTGCACAGGGTGGAGGTACCCTCAATGAGTTTGCCCTTACCGCCTTGGATTATGATGAGGACCGACACTTTTTCTTGGCCCAGTATTTTAGGGACAACTACGACCGGGCTTTGGAGAGCTATCCCTTTATCAGAAGTCAAGTGCAAATTACCCGTCTTGAAGTATGGGTTACCAACCGAAATCAACAAACCCTGAACGTCCGAAACGTTGTGGCCATTCAGGATTTGGGTGAGACCGAAACGGACAATACCCGTATTGGACGTCAGTTTCCAGGGTTGCCGGGAACCTTTTTTAACGCAGCTGCTGCCTCAGGTCTTCCTCAGAATGAAGCCAACCTCTTTTCTCCTGAACTCATTGGACCGAGTGGGGCTTTGAATGAGTCGATTCGGGATATTGCCACAGTAGAACAAGGCTTTAATCAAGGTGTTTTGGGCGGATACAACCCCAACCAAGGGTTTGATTATGCTATTTTGGAAAATGCCCGAAAACTGGAACAAGGCAGAGATTACCAATTCGACCAACAGTTGGGGTACATTTCATTGAACCAGCGCTTGAGCAATGACGAGGTTTTAGGAGTTGCTTTCCAATACACCTTAAATGGAGAAGTTTTTCAGGTGGGTGAATTTGCCAATGGTGGTATCGATGCAACAACGGTTTCTGGTGGCGTCAATCCCATCATCGAGAACAATACTTTGATTTTGAAGTTGCTGAAAAGTAACGTTACCAATGTAGAAGACCCGATTTGGGACTTGATGATGAAAAACATCTACTCTACAGGGGCCTTCCAATTGAGTCAAGAAGACTTCCGGATGAATATTTTGTATTCAGACCCGACGCCGCGAAACTATATTACGCCCGTTGAGGATTTCCCTGCTCCCGCACCGGGAGAAAAACCTTTGGAGGAACGGATACTGTTGGAAGTATTTAATTTGGACCGATTGAATATCTATAACGATGTGCAACCCGGGGGAGATGGTTTCTTTGACTATGTTCCAGGGATAACCGTAGACACCCAAGCCGGACGCATCATCTTCACTAAAGTAGAACCTTTTGGTTCTTTCCTTTTTGATGAATTGGGAGGTGGGGATTACTCCAATGAAGCGACCTATAACGAGAACCAGGATCGCTACGTTTTCCGAAACATGTATACGCAAACGAAAGCGGCTTCCTTGCAAGATGCAGAGAAGAATCGTTTTCAAATCAAAGGACAGTACAAATCCGAAGGAAACAACGGTATTCCCATTGGGGCATTCAACGTTCCAAGAGGTTCCGTACGCGTTACCGCGGGTGGGCGACAACTGCAAGAGGGTATCGATTACACGGTCAACTATCAAGCTGGTACGGTTCAGATTTTGGACCCTAGTTTGCAAGCATCCAATACGCCCATCAATATTTCCGTAGAAAACAATGCGGTCTTCGGTCAACAAACACGTCGTTTTACAGGAATCAACGTCGAACACCAATTCAATGAGAACTTCTTGTTGGGAGCCACCTTGCTGAATCTGAACGAAAGACCACTGACGCAAAAATCAAATTTTGGAGTCGAGCCCGTCAACAATACCATTTTTGGACTCAACGGAAACTTTAGTACAGAGGTACCTTTCTTGACACGATTGGCGAACAAATTGCCAAACATCGATACGGATGTACCTTCCAATCTATCCTTACGGGGTGAAGTTGCTTTTTTAAGACCAAATTCACCAAAGAATGCAGATTTCCAAGGGGAAACCACTACTTATATCGATGATTTTGAAGGCGCTCAAGCCTTGATTGATATTCGTTCTTCCTTGGGATGGACGCTATCCAGTCCGCCTGTGGAATTCTTACAAGATAGAACAGGTGTTGAGGTAGGTTATGAAAGGGCAAAAATGTCTTGGTATACTATCGACCCTATTTTCTACACCAATCAAAGACCTTCCGGTTTAAGCGACAATGATATCTCTTTGAATACAACACGTCGTGTCTTTATTGATGAGGTCTTTTCCGAAACGGATATTGCCCAGGGGCAAACCCAGGTACAGGGCACTCTTGACATTGTGTATTATCCAAACAATAAAGGACCTTACAATGCCAATCCAAGTTTTGAAACCGAAACGGCAGAAAACAAATGGGCGGGAATCATGCGTCCTTTGAGCAGTACAAACTTTGAGCAATCCAATGTGGAATTCGTTCAGTTTTGGGTTTTGGACCCCTATGTAGATGGTGAAACGGTAGATGGTAATGTTGGGGAGTTGGTCATCAACTTGGGGAACATTTCGGAAGACATCCTAAAGGATGGTAGAAAACAATACGAAAATGGCTTGCCGGCCAGCACGAACAATGAAGTACCCCGCGAAACACCTTGGGGACAAGTACCTTCCACGCAGTCTTTGGTGTATGCCTTTGATGCCGATGAAGCCAACCGTACCCAGCAAGATGTTGGTTTTGATGGGTTCAATGACCAAGAAGAGCAAACGATATACAATGGTCCAAGCGATGACCCCGCTTTGGATAACTACGTCTATTATCTGAATCGTGAAGGGGGCATCTTAGAGCGTTATTTCGACTTCAATAACCCGGATGGAAACTCGCCCGTCACGGTTACGAATACAAATCGAGGTTCTACTACCTTACCTGATGTTGAGGATATTGACCGCGACTTAACGATGAATACCATTGATAGTTATTACGAATACCGTATCGAAATCAAGCCGAACACCACGGTGGATGATGAATATGTGACGGATATTCGTGAGGGCCAAACCCCCGAACTGCCCAATGGGGGTCGTTTGAATCGTCGCTGGATTCAATATAAGGTTCCGCTAAGTGACTTTACGGAAGCAGTTGGCGGGATTACCGATTTTCGTTCCGTCAGTTTCATGAGAATGTATCTCACTGGCTTCTCTGATGACGTGGTTTTGCGTTTTGCTACCTTGGATTTGGTTCGTGGGGATTGGAGAACCTACACCAATACCTTGCAACCTCCAGAAATCGACAATGACCCTTCGGATGACGGAACCACTTTGGATGTGAATACCGTCAACATCGAAGAAAACTTTGGAAGACAACCCATACCCTATGTGTTGCCTCCAGGAGTGGTGCGCGAGCAGTTGAACAACAATAACACCATCATCCGTCAGAACGAGCAATCGCTCTCTTTTGTAGTTGAGAATTTAGAGCCTACAGATTCCAGAGGGGTTTTCAAAAACGTAAATATCGATGTGCGTCAGTATGAGCGTATCAAAATGTTCATGCACGCCGAAAAAATCATCAACTCAGACTACGCGGATTCTGACACTCCTTTGGTAGGATTTTTACGGGTAGGAACAGATTTCTCTGAGAACTATTATCAAATAGAATTGCCCCTTCAATTCACGCCGTTTACGGCAGCTTCTGCGGAAGATATTTGGCCGGAAGTCAACGAAATTGATATTGCTTTGGATGATTTGAACAAAGTGAAATCTCTGGGAATTGCTGAAGGTACTTTGAATGATGTCAACTACTATGAAGTGGTTGATGGCCAAGTGATACAAGTAGACGAGTTTGCCCCTAGAACTTTGGGGAGAATCCGAATTGGTATCCGAGGGAATCCATCTTTGGGAAGTATACGCGGTATGATGGTGGGGATCAAGAATACTGACGATTTCCCCGCTCGTGGAGAGGTTTGGTTCAACGAATTGCGTTTGGCTGGATTGGACAACAATGGCGGTTGGGCTGCCATCGCCGCTTTGGATGCCAATATGGCTGACTTTGCCAATGTTTCTGCTACGGGAAGCAGAAGTACGTCAGGATTTGGTTCCATTGACCAAATGCCCAATGAGCGTTCGCGGGAAGATGCAGTATCTTATGATGTGGTAACCAACGTTAACGTGGGACAGCTTTTCCCTAAAAAATGGGGATTACAGATTCCTTTCAATTACGGTATTTCAGAAACTTTGATTACGCCCGAATTTGACCCCGTATACGATGACTTAAAGTTGGAAGACCGAATTGATGCCGCAACTACGGCCGATGAAGCAGAAACCATCCGGGAACAAGCGGAAGACTACACAAAGCGTACGAGCATCAATTTAATTGGAGTTCGAAAAAATAGGGGAGAAGAAGCGAAAGAGAATTTCTTCGATGTCGAAAATTTCACCTTCAATTATTCTTACAACGAAACCAATCACCGCGATTTTCAAGTAGCGGAGTTGCGCGACCAAAATGTGAATACAGGTTTTGTCTACAACCACAATTTCCAACCTTCAACCGTTGCGCCTTTTGCCAAAAAAGATTCCCTTTTGACAGGGAAATACTGGCAGTGGCTCAAGGATTTGAACTTCAATTTACTGCCTTCAAGTATTTCCTTGAATGCCAATTACAACCGTGCGTTCAACCAACAACGTTTCCGGGATGTCTTGGAACCTGGAGTAGACGCTTTGGATTTACCCTTGTTACAGCAACGCAATTATCTGTTCAACTGGCAATATGCCTTGAACTATAGTTTGAGCAAATCCCTAAGGGTGCAGCTTACCGCCTCCAACAACAATATTGTTCGGAACTATTTTAATGTGGACGGCGACCGTGATTCTGGAATCAATCAAGATTTGGACTTGTGGGATGGCTTCTTCGATGTAGGGGAACCCAACCGTCACTCGCAGCAAATGCAAATCAATTATGATTTGCCGTTGAGTAAAATTCCATTCTTGAGTTTCATCAATGCCCAATACTCCTATACCAGTAATTTTGATTGGCAACGTGGAGGGGATGCCTTAAATGAAGTGGTGCAAGAAGTCAACCCAGGCGAGGAAGTCAATACCGTTCAAAATGCCAATACCCACAACTTGACCGCCAATTTGAGCATGCAACGCTTTTATGACTACCTGGGTTTGAAAAAACGAGACGGTAAAGTCACAGCAAGTCAGGCGAGCGCACGAAGGGCCAAAGGCGCTGATGGGGAAGATGAAAAACCCATCAAAAAAACGAGCAAGACCTTCAATACGATAGTGGATATCATCACCATGGTTAAGCGTATCAATGTGAACTACAGCGAAAACAATGGTACGGTACTGCCGGGGTATACCCAATCCATAGGATTTTTGGGAACTACGCGACCCACTTTGGGTTTTGTTTTTGGAAGTCAATCCGATGTGCGATTTGAAGCGGCTCGAAACGGTTGGTTGACCACTTTCCCAGAATTCAATGCGCAATATTTACGCAATACCACAAAACAACTTAATATAACCGCTACTGCACAGCCTACCCAAGATCTTACCATAGATTTGACCATGGACCGTCAATTGACCACCAGTTTGCAGGAAAACTATAGTCCTGATGCTTGGATTAACGGTCTAGATGGTTTGGTCAATGAATTTGGAAACTTCAGTATTTCCACCATGATGATTACCACCGCATTCAACAAAAGCGATGAGTTTGATTCCAAAACCTTTGAAGAATTCAAAGAAAACCGTATTGTTATTGCCAATAGACTGGTATCCGATCGTGGAGAAACGACTGGTCCGCTGGATGAAGATGGCTTTCCCCAACGGTATGGCAAAACACAACAAGAAGTATTGTTGCCTGCTTTCTTTGCTGCGTATACAGGGCAAGATGTAAATCGCGTGAACCTAGATGCCTTCCGCGAAATACCAATTCCAAACTGGAATATCAAGTATACAGGCCTCATGAAAAACCGATGGTTCAAGAAAAAGTTCAAGCGTTTCTCTTTGACGCATGGATATCGCGCAGCCTACAGCATCAATTCGTTCCAAACCAATTTGGAGCGGGAAAACACTCCTTTTAATCCAGAAAACGATGATGTATTACCCGAAAACATCATCAACAATATTGTATTGACCGACCAATTCAATCCGTTGATGCGGGTGGACTTTGAAATGAAAAACTCACTTAGCGTTTTGGCAGAGGTCAGAACCGATAGGACGCTTTCCCTAAGCTTTGATAATAGCTTGTTGACTGAAATCAATGGGAAGGAATATACCTTGGGCTTGGGTTATCGCTTTAAAGATGTAAAATTCGTAACCAATATTGGTGGCGAAAAAACCCGGTTCAAAGGTGATTTGAATCTTAAAGCTGATTTATCCGTAAGAGATAATATCACCATTATTCGAAACTTGGATATAGACAACAATCAAATTACTTCTGGACAGCAACTCGTATCCTTCAAGTTCACTGCAGACTATGCACTGAGCAAGAATTTCAATGCCCTCTTCTTCTACGACCATTCCTTTTCAGAGTTTGCGGTATCCACAGCCTTTCCTCAAACCACAATCAATGCAGGCTTTACATTGCGCTATAATTTTGGTAATTAAGCCAATAACCACTGCTTAAATTTTGTTGGAATCTTTGTTTGATAAGCTATGGCTAGAATAGTACATTTGTTTCAGGACTAAACATAATGTAAACTCATGAACATACCTGCCGAATTAAAGTATACCAAAGACCATGAATGGGTCAAGATAGAAGACGACGTCGCCATAGTGGGCATTACCGACTTTGCCCAAAGCGAGTTAGGGGATATTGTATATGTGGAAGTGGAAACCGTTGACGAAACCTTGGACAAAGATGAAGTTTTTGGAACAGTGGAGGCCGTTAAAACCGTATCGGACCTTTTTTTACCGTTGACCGGTGAGATAATAGAGTTCAATGAAAGTTTGGAAGATGAGCCCGAAAAGGTAAATACTGACCCGTATGGTGAAGGCTGGATGATTAAAGTCAAGATCAGCGACCCTTCCCAAATAGAAGGTCTATTGGATGATGCGGGGTATAAAGCGCTTGTTGGGGCTTAAACCAAAGCACTATGCGGTGCTTTTTTTCATTTGGGTCGCGTTTGTAACGGTACTTAGTTTGGTATCTTTTTCAGAGCTGGATACCGATGCGGTGAGAATTCCGTTTGCGGATAAAATCACTCATTTTGTTTTCTATTTCGGTTTTGTGGTTCTTGGAAGCTTTTGGCTAGGTAGAATGGCCTCTCATTTTGTTTTGAATAGGGTTATCGGTATGTTCGTTTTGGGAGCAGCTTACGGCGGATTCATGGAACTCATGCAGTTGACTTTGACCCAAGATAGAGCCGCAGAATGGACTGATATGCTTTTTAACGTATTGGGTGCCAGTTTTGCTGTTTTTGTGGTACTTGGCTTCAATAATGGGAAAGAGCCGTTAAAATGAGCCTATCTATTGCGCATTTCCCAAATTAAATATTAAATTAGCGAACACTAAATCAATAAGAATGGAACTAAAAAAGAATCCACGTGCCGACGTCGGTAAAAACAGCTCACTCTATTTCGTGATAGGACTTGCGGCTGTTTTGGGATTGGTGTACGGTGCCATGGAGTGGAAAAAATATGACCCGGACAGTGATTA
>JBCBCH010000073.1:0-9157 GCA_038530835.1 Bacteroidota bacterium
CTAAAACAACAAAAGCCGACCGTTTTGAACAGTCTTTCTGACAATGCCTTGATGATCAAAGTGAAAGAGGGGGACCTCCATACTTTGGGGCTACTTTATGAGCGACACAAGAAAAAGTTGTTTGGATTTTTCTACAATTTGGGAAATAATCCATCCATCAGTGAAGATTTGGTGCAAAACGTTTTTTACCGCATGTTGAAATACAAAGATTCCTTTGCCTCAGATGGGCAATTCGGAGCTTGGATGTTTCGCGTGGCCCGTAATGTGAACTATGATTATCATCAAAAAGCAAGCAAACGTGGATTTAGTGAAGAAAAGGATGTCGAAAATGTGAGTTACGCCATGGAAGACCCAATAAATGAAACCCAAAACAAAAAGGACAATGCTTTTTTGTTGCGTAAGGCACTGGCCCAATTATCAGAAGAAAAAAGGCAACTGTTGGTGTTATGCAAATTCCAGGGGTTAAAGTTTTCGGAATTGGCCGAGGTGCTCGGTATCTCGGAAGGAGCAGCAAAAGTTAGAGTGCATCGGGCGCTGAAAGAATTGAAAAGTGTTTTTGTACAACTTGAAAAACAGTAATGGTATGGAAAAGTTTGAAGAGCAAAGTATGGCGTATCTGGCTGGTGAAATGTCCCCAATGGAAGAGAGTGCTTTTGAAGTATTCTTGAAGGAAAACCCAGATTATCAATCCCGTTTTGAAGAAGTGAAAAACTCTTGGACACTTCTGTCCGCATTGGAATCGCCTGAGCCTAGTGAGGCCATGGATGATGCGTTCATTAAAATGTTGGACGCCGCGGAACGGAAGCAAGCTAAAAAAGAAACCCTATCCTTATGGGATAAATGGAGGGAGATTTTTACACCCAACATGGCTTTTGGAACGCTTTTATTATTGGTAGGGCTTGCGGTAGGCTACTGGTTTGGGCCAAAGGAAAGTGCTATTCCACAAAATAATGTGGTGGTGGAAGAGGAGACGGAAGCCGTGCGCCAGAAATTGGTTTTGACACTTTTGGAACAACCCTCAGCCAACCAAAGGTTGGATGGCGTCAATGAGGCAAACAAAATAAAGGAGGTGGATGATATGGTCATCAGCGCCTTGCTCCAAACCCTGAACAACGACCCCAATGTAAATGTTAGACTAGCAGCGATAGAATCGCTGGCGAATTATGTGGATAAACCGATTGTGCGTCAAGGGTTGGTGCAATCCATTGCACAGCAGGAGTCGCCACTCGTGCAGGTTACCTTGGCCAATTTGATGGTGGCCCTTCAGGAAAAGTCCTCTATTGAACCTTTCAAGCAGTTGCTTGAGGAGAAACAACTGGATACCACAGTAAAGAAACAAATTCAAAAATCTATTAACTCTATCATATGATGATGAGTTATGTATTGTACCAAGAATTACATCCAAATAGCCTCGTAGGAATGATGAGAGTATCTCCAAAATGGATAGAAGTTATGCTTACATGGAAGTACTTCAAGGCCAATATGAACCTTTTGAATAACAAAAACGCTCTTAGGAGTTTATTAATCAATCTGCCTAATAAGGCAAAAAAATCAAATTACGAACAGTCAATTCTTAAATTATGAAAACAAAAATGTGGTTAATGGGCTGCTTTACTTTCCTTTTGATGGGAAGTTGCATGGCCCAAGAGAAAACCTTTAAAGAAGAGGTCAAACAAAATATCCCTATTCAAAACGTCGCCGAGAGTCGTGTATTGGTCAGAAACATCTATGGTTCTATTACGGTGGAAGCGTATTCCGTCAATGAAGTAGTTATTGTGGCTACAAAAGAAATCTGGGCGAAAACCGATAGTAAACTGGAACAGGGAAAAACCGAACTTCAGCTCAAGGCGTATCGCGTTGATGATACAGTAGTGATACGACCTGATTCGCCTTACATAACATGGAATGATGAAAAACTAGAGTACCAATGGTGCAACAATAACAATTCACCTAAGTATTCCCATAATTTGGATATTCGCGTAAAGGTTCCATCCAAAATAAATGTGGAGGTAAGTGCCATCAACCATGGCGAGGTTTTGGTGAAAAATACACGAGGAGACTTTTTGAAAGTTGAAAATATCAACGGAGGGATTACACTCGAGAACGTGGCCGGAACTACCGAAGTAAATTGTATTAATGGTCGCGTGGACATTTCATACGCCGAAAATCCGTCTAGCAATTCCACATACTATTCCTTGAATGGTGATATCAACGTTACTTATCAGGCTTCCTTATCGGCAAATGTTTCCTTTACTTCAATGCGTGGTGAACTCTACACGGATTTTGATATTCAAAAGCAGTTTACCAAAACGGAAAAGGAAAAGGATAGCAAAGGAAAGTCTCGCTATAAATATTCCGCCCAACCGGTAGTACAAATAGGGTCTGGTGCTTTGGATTTCAGTTTTGAAACCTTAAACGGAAATGTTTACATTAAAAAGATATAGGTTATGAAAGTTGTGAAATATATAATGGTCGCACTATTCCTAGTGGGGATAGGTACAACCACAGTAGGACAAGAAAAAGCTTCGGAATTGTTTAGGGTTCCTTTGAGCTCACCCAGTTCACCAGGCAAGTTGGAATTAGACCAAGTGGCCGGTTCCATAAAAGTGACCGGATATGACGGAAACGAGGTAATTGTCGCTGCGACTTTTGGAGGCAATAAAGGTCATCGAAGAAGCAAAGACAGGTCTAGTAGTAATAATGGCATGAAACGAATCGCCAATAGTTCTTTGGATGTTAGCGCAGAAGAAAAAAACAATGTGGTACGCATAGACAATGGACAAGTGACGAAGGTGGTTAATTTTGAAATCCAAGTACCTCGGAAGTTTGGCTTGAAGCTTTCCACTGTAAACAATGGTGACATACATGTGGTTGGGGTGGATGGCGAAATGGAAATCAGTAACGTGAATGGAGAAATCACACTTGAAGAAGTGAGTGGTTCTGCTTCAGCTGACACGGTCAACGGAGATGTCATCGTGGGTTTTGTCAACATTACGGAGGATACCCCAATGGCCTTTAGCAGTCTTAATGGGGATTTGGAAATCACGTTTCCTAAAAATGTGAAGGCCCATATCAAAGCAAAGTCAGACCAAGGGCTGATTTATACGGATTTTGATATGAAAGTCGCCGATAGAAAACCCGAGGTAAAAAAGAATTCTTCAGGAAGTGTTTATCAAATCAAAGTGGAGAAATGGGTTCGCGGTGACATTAACGGGGGAGGCGCTGAGATGCTTTTTAAAACCTTTAATGGTGATATTTTCGTGAAATCGAGATAGTCTTGGTACAATCGCGCATAAAAAAACCGCTTCATTTGAAGCGGTTTTTTAGTTAAGATATCATTCGCTTATCCCAAAGCAACTCTTGAGAAAGAAACTACCTCAAGTCCAGCATCAACAGACTTTACGTAATCCGCAACGCTTTGTTTGGAATCTTTAATGAAAGCTTGATTTACCAAAGTGTTGTCTTTAAAGAAACGCTTTAGTTTTCCTTTGGCGATGTTTTCCAACATGGCTTCAGGCTTGCCTTCTTGACGAAGTTGGTCCTTTGCAATTTCGATTTCTTTGTCAATCACGCTCTGGTCAACACCTTCTTCGTTCAAAGCTACAGGATTCATTGCGGCAGCTTGCATGGCAACGTCTTTAGCAGCTTGCTCAGCACCATCAACTGAAGCAGAAAGACCTACTAGTGTAGCAATCTTGTTTCCAGCGTGAATGTATGAACCTACAAAAGGAGCATTCAACTTTTCGAAGCTTCCGATTTCAATTTTTTCACCGATAACACCGGTTTGTTCAGTAAGCTTCTCTGCAACAGTGATTCCACTGAAGCTAGCATCTAGAAAAGCATCTTTGGAATCGTATCCCAAAGCAACTTCAGCCAATTCGTTGGCAAGAGCCACGAACGTATCGTTTTTGGCAACGAAGTCAGTTTCGCAATTCAAAGAAATCACTACTCCAGAGGATTTATCCGAATTGACCTTTGCGATAGCGGCGCCTTCTGATGAATCACGGTCTGCACGGTTGGCAGCAACCTTTTGACCCTTCTTGCGTAGGATTTCGATAGCTTTATCGAAGTCCCCATCAGCCTCCACTAGGGCTTTTTTACAGTCCATCATACCGGACCCGGTCATTTTTCTAAGTTTATTTACATCTGCGGCGGTAATCTTAGCCATTTGTGTACGATTTAAAATAATTATGTAAAGTAAAACAGTGTTTTGGTAATCCGTTTTAGGACAACGTTAAATCCGTATCAGGATAATCTTACTCAACGCCTCCTTTAACGTTATCTTGCCACTCCTTCAATTCATCCCATTTCCCATCAGCAGCCAATTGCGCTTGCTTTGGCCAGCTAGTTGGGTCCAAATGCGCCATTCTTGAACTTGCTTCCGTTAAGATGGTTTTAATGTTTTCTGGGTCGGCTTTTGCTAACTCGGCAAAAGTATTGATGCCCTTTGCATTCAAGGCTTCAGCAGCTTTAGGGCCAATGCCTTCCACTTTGGTCAAATCTTCAACGGTTACATCCGCAGCTGGGACAGGAGTTTCTTCCTCCACAACTTCGGGAGCCTCTTCCGCAACAGGTTCAGCCGCTACTTCTTCAACTACTTCTTCTTTTGCAGCTTCTACGGGAGCAGCTACTTCTTCAACTACAGGCTCTGCTGGCGCAGCTTTTTCAGCCACTGCTGGTTCTTCTGCCACCTCAGGTGTAGCTTCTGCTACAGGAGCCCCTTCGGTTTCTTTAGTGCTTTTTTCGTTTTTTCTATCCGCAAGACCTTCAGCAACAGCGCTAGTCACCTCGGTTAAAATCGCCTCGATGGATTTTCCAGCATCATCATTCGCAGGAATTACGAAATCAATTGGACGTGGGTCAGAATTGGTATCGACCATGGCAAAAATTGGAATGTTCAATTTCTGTGCTTCTTTCACGGCGATGTGCTCACGCATAGTATCCACAATAAAGATAGCGCCAGGCAAACGTGTCATATCAGCGATAGAACCAAGGTTCTTTTCCAGCTTCGCACGAAGACGGTCAACTTGCAATCTTTCTTTTTTGGAAAGGGTATTGAACGTTCCGTCTTTTTTCATCCTATCGATAGCGGTCATTTTTTTAACTGCTTTTCGGATGGTCACGAAATTGGTAAGCATACCTCCAGGCCATCTTTCCGTAATGTAAGGCATGTTCACATTGGATACCTTATCGGCAACAATATCCTTAGCCTGTTTTTTGGTTGCTACGAAAAGAATTTTACGACCGGAAGAAGCAATTTTCTTAAGGGCTTCTTTGGCTTCCTCAAGTTTTGCTACGGTTTTGTAAAGGTTGATTACGTGGATGCCATTGCGCTCCATGTAGATGTAGGGCGCCATGTTCGGATTCCACTTTCGGGTTAGGTGACCGAAGTGTACTCCAGCCTCCAATAAGTCTTTGACTTCTGCTTTGTTTGCCATTTTTGAATTTAGTTTACGTTCCGTTGTAGTAGCAATGTATTGGTGGTCACTTTCGTTCGCCCGATACATTTAGATGCTAAACTAATTTCCAAAAAAGTTGATATGAACCTTTTTGGAACAACGACAACTTTTGTTTTAAAATAGGCCCCGAAACCTTCGGGGCTTTCAATGAACTTTCTATAATGCTCCGAAAAAAGGAGCTTGGTGTTCTCTTAACGTTTAGAGAACTGGAATTTCTTCCGTGCTTTTTTCTGACCAAATTTCTTACGTTCTACCATTCTTGGGTCTCTGGTCAACAAACCTTCTGGCTTAAGAACTTCTCTATTCTCTTCGTTGATTTCGCAAACCGCTCTGGATAGGGCCAAACGAATCGCCTCTGCTTGTCCAGTAACACCACCACCATAAACATTGATGCTTACATCGTAGCTGCCTTCGTTTTCGGTAAGGGCGAAAGCTTGGTTTACCTTGTATTGCAATGGAGCCGTAGTGAAGTACTCTTTGTAATCTTTTTTGTTCACCGTGATTTTGCCGCTACCTTCTGAAACGTAAACACGGGCAACCGCGGTTTTTCTTCTTCCTATTTTGTGAACAACTTCCATTTATTTGTAGTCGTTTAAGTTTATAGCTTTCGGTTTTTGTGCTTCATGCCCATGCTCCGAACCTGCATACACTTTCAGATTTCTGAACAACTCCGCACCCAAACGGTTTTTAGGCAACATTCCCTTAATGGCTTTTTCTACCATTCTTCCAGGTTTTTTCTCTGCCATCTCTTTGGCGGTAGTGATGCGTTGACCCCCAGGATACCCAGTATATCTCTGGTATTCTTTGTCCTCCCATTTGTTACCTGTAAGCTCTATTTTGTCAGCATTGATAACAATTACATTGTCACCACAATCCACATGGGGCGTAAAATTGGTCTTATGCTTTCCTCTTAGCAACTTGGCTACTTTGGATGCCAATCGTCCCAAGGTTTGTCCTTCAGCATCAACCAACAACCACTCCTTGTTAACGGTGGCCTTATTGGCTGAAATTGTTTTGTAACTTAATGTATCCACTACCTAAGAATATTAGTCTTTTTATTACCTATCCCGAATTACGGGCTGCAAATGTACAATTATTAGATTGAATTACAAATGGTTGAAATCTAATATTTCACTTTTTTTAGATACGGGTCTGCTTTTTCAATTATATTCCGTTGAAACCCTGTTAAATATCAGAAAATCCTAAAAAAAAATGCGTTGAAAGTGTAACCAATTGTGATACCTATGGTCTTTACTGTAGCTTATCAAAAACGAACATGTTATCAAAACCAACCCTATTCGCCATTTTTCTGGTGATTGCCATGTGTGTCTCGGCACAGGATTCTACTCAGGTCGTTCCTAAGAAAATATATGTCACTCAGGCCATAGGTGGTGAAGAACCGCCCGCCATTGACGGTGAACTGAATGATTTGGCCTGGAATCTTGTGGATTGGACCGGGGATTATATTGAACTGCGACCTGATGAAAATACACCGCCCAGCTACCAGACAAAATTCAAAATCGTATATGATAGCAAGTTTCTTTATATAGGTGTTCGGTGTTATGATGCAGAACCGGACCAAATTGTTCGTAGGCTTTCTCGACGCGATGGATTTGATGGAGATTGGGTGGAGTTTAACATTGATAGTTACCACGACAAAAGAACAGCGTTCTCTTTTACGGTGACCGCCGCGGGCGTTAAAGGCGACGAATTTATTTCAAACAACGGAAACAATTGGGATGGTAGTTGGAATCCCATCTGGTATACCAAGACTCGCGTCGATGACGAAGGTTGGACCGCAGAACTTAAAATACCCCTGAGCCAATTAAAATTCAGTGGTGCTGATGACCAAGTCTGGGGATTACAATCCACAAGACGATTTTTTAGGGCCGAAGAACGTTCCCTGTGGCAACGTAAGCCCATTGACCAACCTGGCTGGGTAAGTGAATTTGGGGAGTTGCATGGGCTCAAAAAACTAGAGCCTCAAAAACAGCTGGAAATACAACCTTACACGGTTACCAGCGCCGAAACTTACGAAGCTGAAGATGGCAACCCGTTTCGCGATGGGAATGAAAGTGACCTCACCGTGGGGTTGGATGCCAAGATTGGGATAACCAATGATTTGACCTTGGACTTAACGGTAAATCCTGATTTCGGACAAGTTGAAGCTGACCCTTCGGCCATTGCATTGGATGGGTTTCAAATCTTTTTCCGTGAGCAACGTCCCTTTTTCGTGGAAAACAAAAACATCTTTGATTTTAATATTTCGCGTTCCCAAGCGGGAAATACGTTTGGTTTTGACAACGTTTTTTATTCCCGACGGATTGGAAGAAGCCCTCAAGGTTCAGCTGATAGTGGGGATAACGAATTTGTTGACCAACCAGATAACACTCCGATAATAGGTGCGGCAAAATTCAGTGGAAAGACCCAAGATGGATGGGCACTCGGTGTTTTGGAAAGTGTGACCTCCAAACGCTATGCTACCATTGTGAATACCGGCACTGACGAAGAACGTCGTGAAGTAGTGGAACCCCTAACCAACTATGTGGTCGCTCGGGTGCAGAAAGATTTCAACGAACGAAACTCATACATTGGCGCCATTGCTACCTCCACTAACCGGGACAATTTAACAGAACAATTGGATTTTTTACACCGTTCTGCTTTTACTGGTGGGGTGGATTTTCAGCACCAATGGAACAATCGCGACTGGTACGTGGGTGGAAACGTGATTATGAGCAGGGTGCAGGGGAGTCCCGAAGCTATCCAGAATACACAAGAATCGATTGCACACTTGTTCCAACGGGTTGATGCAGATTATTTAGAGGTTGATGACGAAAGAACTTCACTTACCGGAACTGCAGGGAACGTGCAAATTGGTAAAGTTGGCAACGGTCACTGGCGCTTTGAATCGGGCGGTACTTGGCGCTCACCGGAATTGGAACTCAATGATATCGGATTTCAGCGTCAGTCCGATGACATTAGGCACTATACTTGGATAGGGTATCGAACCCTAAAACCGGATAGCACCTTCCGTCAAGTGGGCATTAATTACAATCATTGGAGTGCTTGGGATTTTGGCGGCAACCATAACTTGTTGCAATTCAACACCAATACTTGGCAAAGTTGGAAAAACAACTGGTTCTCAAATGTTGGACTCAATTATTTTCCGGTATTATATGACAATTTCGCACTTCGCGGTGGTCCAAGATTGCGCCGCTCTCAACAAATGAGTTTTTGGAATAGTATCCGCACGGACAATCGAAAAAAACTTCGGTTCAATTTCTTCCATCGTGGAACAAGGGCTCTAGACGATTCTTTGCGTTCTTATTATGTTGAAGCAGGCCTGGTGTACCAGCCTGTAAATGCGATTCGCGTTTCAGCCTTTCCGTCACTCAGTATCAATAACGACAAGTTGCAATACATCGATAATTTTGACAATGTAAATGGTACCCCCCGATACTTGAACGGGGAAATCCAACAGCGTACCTTGAGTATGTCTTTTCGATTCAACTACACCATAAATCCCAATTTGACCATTCAGTATTGGGGCCAACCGTTTATTTCGAGAGGACGTTATTCGAATTTCAAACATGTGACCGATGCTACCGCCCAACGCTTTGATAATCGTTTCATAAGCTACTCAGAAGACCAACTTTCACTAGTGGATGATGTTTACAATGTGGATGAAAGAGGTTCAG
>JBCBCH010000074.1:0-8995 GCA_038530835.1 Bacteroidota bacterium
GATGATGCCGTAACCAATGCAAAACTAGACGATGACTCAGTAAACACAGATGAACTGGTAGATGACGCTGTCACCAATGCAAAAATAGCCGACGACGCAGTAGGAACCGACCAAATCGTAGATGACGCGGTGACCCCAGCCAAATTAGCTAACGGAACCGCCATAGGTCAGTTGCTTCGATGGGACGGCACCGACTGGCAATTGGTTTTGGAAAACACCATTAATAATGAAGTGGCTTTGTCGGCAATCGTTCCTGCAACTCCAAATAATGGCAGTGCTGGAGCTTATACAATACCCAATGCTGCAATAACTGCTACTTCCATTATTCAACTAACCGTTCAAGAAAACACGCCCGGGAATCCCATTATGATTCAGTTGACCAATCAAGCAGCCGGTACTTTTTCCGTCCAGGTGTACGAATTTCTTCTTGGAGTCCCGACTCCAGCAGATGCCATTTGGCACTATACCGTTGTTAATCCCTAAAACATGCTGAAATACTTTGGCATAGCATTTTTTCTACCCTTGGCCATAAGTGCTCAAAATGCGCTTTTCAACCAGGGGAACATTCAAATCCATCAAGATGGGCAAATTGGCTTTCATGCCAATCTCATCAATGATGAAGTTTTTGAAAACGATTTTGGTTTGGTAGGTTTTTATGGAAATCAACCCTTAACCGTTCAAGGCACGGTGTCCCCTACGTTTTTGGATGTGGAGTTTTTTCTTCCAAACGGATTGTTTCTAGAAAACACTTTGAACGTAAAAAACAACGCCAACTTCGTACAAGGGGATATTGAAAGTGATTTGAATGATGACACCATATATCTGAATTTCGTACAAGATGCTTTTTTTACTGGGGAAACTGATGATGCAAAGGTCACCGGTTACGCTGCGGCGGCCAACCGCACGAACTTCTCATTTCCGGTAGGCGATTCAGAACTACTACGTCCCTTGATTATGGACGCTACCAATGTTGCGGACCTCGCCATTTGCGGATATTTTTTCGAGAATCCTTCTATGCCGCTTTCCATTTTAGCGGCATTTGATATCGAACAAAAGGTTAGAACCATTGGTACGGTTTCAGACCGGGAATTCTGGGTCCTGCGCAGTGATGCCGAAATGCAGGTTACTTTGAGTTGGAATGAAAGAAGCAATCTTGCTACCATTCCAAACGCAAGAGATGAATCCATCATCGTGGTGGGTTGGAGCAAAAGCGCCAATCAATGGACCATCATTGGAAATTCAGCAAGAACTGGGACCTTGCAGAGGGGATTTGTCACCTCTTTGCCTTTTATCCCCAACGATTACGAAGCCATTACTATTGGCACCATCCCCCTGCCAACGGATACCTTTGCCGTTGAAAACCCTACTTTGGGGAACTATTTCTTAAGTCCAAATGGTGATGGTACCAATGATTTTTTGGTGATTGACGGTATGGAAGAATCGCCAAACAATAGTTTGATGATTTTCAACAAATTCGGACAAAAGGTGTTTCAGCAAACCAATTATACCAACGAATTCATCGGTATGTCCAATACCGGAAGTCTGGTCTTGAAACCTGAAATAGGACTCCCTGAAGGCATTTATTACTATCTTGTAACTCTTGATGATTTACAGTTAAATTACCAAGGTTTTATTTTTTTGGACCGCTAGCGTAGGAAAAATCAACCTTTTCACAAGATTAATCCTTTGATTCTTAAACGCTTGTAATTGAATAGTGGATTTCACAACACTGTGAATCCTATTCACAACAATTCCCATTAAAAGCTAGGTGGTCGTAGTATTTTTAAACCACACCAAACACTTTTAAGGAATTAATTATGCGCAAAATCCTGTATGTTGTTACGTTGATGCTACCCTGTTTTTTGGTAGCACAAGTTAAAATCGGTGATAATCCCAATACTATCCACCCCAATTCCATTTTGGAAATGGAAGGTGCCGATAAAGCGCTAGTGCTTACCCGTCTGTCACAATCTCAAATGATGGGCATCCAGCCTTTAACCGGTGCTTTGGTATACAATACGGATGTCCAATGCATTCATTATTATGATGGAACCACTTGGATAAACCTTTGTGATGTTACCAATGTCATCCAAGATTTACGTTTTACCAGTGGGGTGATTACCTTAACAGGAGACCCTGACGCCACCGCCATTGACCTTAGTGGCTATGATACCAATGCCTCGGATGACTTCAGTGGCAGTTTCAACGACCTTACCGATGTTCCTGTAGGCCTTGCCGATGGAGATGACAATACCACTACCAACCTTAATCAAGATTTAGGTACAGGAGTTATTTCATACGATAATGAAATTGGGCTGACTCAGACCGCAAATACTGTGGGTACTGAGGTAAACAACAGTATTTCCGTGGCATCCAATGGGGGTGCTTTTTATGAAAGTCCCATAAAAGCATTTGGGAAAATTGCATCTGACGGAAGTATTGATAAAGCCACGCCAGGAGTAATCGTTACCCAATTGGCGGGCAATGGGAATTATAGAATTGATTTACCAGTTGGTCTTGTATCCGACACTGATTATATTATCCAACTGAGTCTACCCAGCCTTGAGGGAGTAGGAAATGACGACCCTGGTATTACCTATCGGAACCAGACCGCGACAAGTTTTGAAGTTATCATTGGTGATAACGACAACGGGGGTACCGACCGTAGTCGATACAATTCGGAATTCATGTTTTCCATTTTGGATTTCTAAGTACCTCTTTAGATGAAAAACAGAAATCCAAAACATAACATAACCGGTTCTATTTTCTTAGTTGGGCTTCTGCTCAGCAGTTCCTCTCTTTTTGGACAAAGAGCCTTTCACAACTTCGGAGACCTAAAAATTCACGAAAATGCCAATGTTGGTTTTCATCTGGACCTCACCGATGACGGTATATTTGATGACAACCAAGGGTTAGTAGGTTTTTATAGCGACTCCCAGTTAACCATCTCAGGAGATTCCCATCCCGTTTTTAACGATATCGAGGTATTTACCCAAAATGGGCTGTTCCTGAACACATGGGTGGGTGTTCGCAATAACATCAATTTCATTTCAGGTGATATTATTACCCCAAAGACAAGTACGGATACGTATCTATTGTTTTATCAAAATGCTTTCGCCACAAGCGCGGATGACACGACTCATATCAATGGGTATGCTGCTGTTTTGAATGGCAATGGAACGCGTTTGCCTACCGGTGATGGAAGCCAAAACAAGGCGATTTCCATTGGTGCCGGCATAGATGACGTGATAACGCAAGGTGCTTACTTTAGTGAAAACCCTAATTTTCCTAGAACTTTTGCGGAAACCTTTTCCACCGATAATATTGCAGACCCGGAAATTCAAGTCAATACCACTGAATTTTGGAAAGTAATCGGAGAACTCCCTATAGAATTGACCGTGAATTGGAATACTTTCAGCTCCCTAGGAAACATTAGTGAAAGTGCCGAAAGACTCATTTTGGTGGGTTGGAACAGGGCGCAACAACAATGGGCAAACTTGGGAGCTACTTTGGTAAGCGGCGATTTGGATTCGGGAATTTTAACTTCCGACGTTTTTGTTCCCAACGACTATGAGATTCTCACTTTGGGCAGCGCTCCTGAAATTCTGGAGCCGTTTTCTGCCTTGGAACTGGACAACTATTTCATGACCCCCAACAACGATGGCGTGAACGACTTTTTAGTTATCGATGGCATTGAAAATGCCCCTAATAACAATCTGACAATTTTTGACCGCTACGGCATCAAAGTGTATGAAAAAGAAGGGTATAACAACGAATTCGATGGCCGGTCGAATCGTGGTGGTGCTATTAATAGCGATTCTGGACTAGCCGCTGGAATTTACTACTACATCTTTCACGACAAGGGTGCAGGCCAGAAATTTCAGGGGTATCTTTATCTTGCTAATTGAACTTGGCCCCGTTTTTGGAAACCTTCTAAGAAAATACTTAGTAACTTACCCCCTATAGGAGAATACACTTCCAATTTATGCAACGAAGAGACTTTGTTAAAAAGGGTTTGGGTACTGCCGCCGCCCTTTCCTTACCTTTGAATTTAGAATTTCCCTTTCAAGATGACTATTCCATTTTGGAACTAATGGGCAAGGAAGACATTGAACTGTTTGGGGGAAAAGACATCAATCTGTTGGAAGAAGCGGCCAATGCCTTCAAGGAGATGAAAGCAGCCGCCTACGGTGACGGATATGATATTCAAATTGCTTCAGGGTATCGGAGTTTTCAACGCCAACAAACCATTTGGGAACGCAAATACATTCGCTACACGGAAGATGATGGTATGGAACCGCTGGACGCGATTGACAAAATCATCGAATATTCCACCATTCCGGGGACCAGTCGGCACCACTGGGGCACTGAAATAGACATCATTGACGGGAATGCGAAAGTTGAAGGAAGTTTGCTCGTAACAAAAAAGTATGAAGAGGGAGGTCCTTTTGCTGGCCTTAAAACTTGGATGGATGAGCATTGCGAACAGTTTGGATTCTATTTGACCTATACCAATGAACCCAAACGAAGAGGCTTCAAATATGAACCTTGGCATTATAGCTATGCCCCTATTTCAATACCAATGCTTGCCGCGTTCCGCAAGAAGAATATTTTAAAGATTTTGCAAGACGAAACCTTTTTGGGTACGGAACACTTCACCGCAGGCTTCTTGAGAGCTTACATCCGAGAAAACATCTTGGATATCAATCCCGATTTGCTGTAGCACATTTTTTGTATCTTCTCTTCCTTTGAACACTAGTAAATCATGAGAAGAGGAAGCTGGAAAATCAGAATTTTTATCGGATTGGCCATTGTTGCATTTGCTTTCATTCAGCGTTGCAGCAATAAGGAAGAAAATCCCTATACCGGTCGCATCCAGAACATCAATATGTCCGCAGAACAAGAAATTGCCATTGGGTTGCAAAACGCTCCGGATATTGCACAACAATATGGTGGGCTCTATCCAGATGAAAGACTTCAGGCCTTTGTCGATGCCATAGGACATAAATTGGTACAAAACAGCATCGCCCGTGAGACCCCATATAAATATGATTTCCATTTGTTGGCGGATGACCGCACCATTAATGCCTTTGCCCTACCAGGAGGACAATGCTTTATTACCTATGCCCTTTTTTCACAATTAAATGAAGCTCAACTTGCAGGGGTCATAGGACATGAAATAGGCCATGTTATTGGAAGACATTCTGCGGAACGGATAGCGGAGAGCAGTTTTTGGGAAACCTTGACCATGGGCGCCAGTGTTGGTGGTGATATGGGTGGCCTAGTCAGTGGTATTGGCCGAAATACTTTACTAAAGAACGGACGAGGGGACGAACTGGAAAGTGATGAACTTGGGGTTATCCTTATGATTCAATCGGGGTATGACCCGTATGAATTGATTGAAGTGATGAAAATTTTGAAAGCTGCAGCAGGTCCAAATCGTGTTCCAGAGTTCCAAAGCACACATCCTGACCCAGAAAATCGTATCGAAAGGATTCAAGAGGCCATCGAAAAGTATTCCAGTCGATAGAAATAGCGCCTTCGTCGATTAAAAAAGGACATCACCAACTTTTGCGTACCTTTACATCAACCCAAACATCTTACCTTATTTCCTCTTAACTCGTTTGTGCTTAAATACGAGAACAGATGGGAACATTATTACACTTTAAGTCGCTTTATAACGAAGCGTTCGACAATTGCAGACCGAATTACCTAGTGTTATTCTTGAAGGCTTATGCCATTTTCTGCGCGGTGTTATTGACTATGGCTGTATATGCTTTTATGTATAGAGCATTCACCGGATTTGATTTTTAGTTAGAACACGACCTCTTTTACAGGAACACTATAGTAAATGAGCAAAGCCCCTTCCAAGGAAGGGGCTTTTTTAATGTTTACCGGATGAATAAACTCCTTTTTCTATTGAATCATAGCAGACTCTATAACATCCATGACTTCTGTTGCTCCGGATAATTTGGCGTAATCCATGGCGGAGCGACCTTTGTCACAAAGCGTTCGGACATTGGCACCGTTGGCAAGCAACAGTTCCAAAACTTCTACCCGATTGTAGCGCGCTGCGAAATGTACAGGAGTCTTCCCTAAAGACTTTTGGTTCACGTCTTCCCCTAAGTCAATTAGCTTCTTAACGGTTTCGATATCACCGCGAATAACGGCTTTACAAAAAGAACTAAGTTCATAAACAGAAGAAGACTCTAGAGTAACAGAGTTAGGGGTGTTCAACGAAACCTCGGTTTCATTAGCGATGGCTCCCGCAAAAGCGAAGCAAGCTGCAATTGATAGAATTAATGTTTTTCTCATGATGAATTGATTTACTTGGAATTTAAGTTACATCTCTATAGACTTACGAAGAATCATTTTGTTACAGGATTAACACTTATATAACTCAACTTTAACAAAATTCGTAAGAATGAGATGGATTTTTACGAAATCTATAATAACAAAACCCCTTGATTTACTGGTGCATCCAGTGAATTCATCCTATTTTTGAAAAGAAATTTCCAAACCATGAACAAAAAAGTCGTGCTGATGATTTTGGACGGGTGGGGTAAATCCCCAGACCCAAAAGTCTCGGCCATAGCCCAAGCCAACACTCCTTTTATAGACAGTCTTTATCAAAAATATCCCAATGCAAACCTATTGACTGATGGCATGCATGTGGGCCTTCCCGAGGGGCAGATGGGCAATAGCGAAGTAGGACATATGAATCTTGGAGCAGGTAGAATCGTATATCAAGACCTTGCCAAAATCAACAAAGCTGTAGCGGAAAATACCCTAAAAGATGAGCCAGTTTTGAAAGCAGCCTTCGAATACGCCAAAAAAGAGGGCAAAAATGTTCATTTTTTGGGTTTGGTCAGCAATGGCGGGGTACATAGCCACATCGACCATTTAAAAGCACTGATAACGACTCTATATGAATTTGACCCAGAAGTAAATGGTTTTGTACATGCCTTTACCGACGGACGTGATGTTGACCCTAAAAGTGGTGCTGGCTTTATTGAAGAGGTCGTGCAATTCTGCGAGGGCAAAAACAGTTCTGTTGCCTCAGTAGTGGGAAGATACTATGCCATGGACCGTGACAAACGCTGGGAAAGGGTAAAACTGGCTTATGATGCCTTAGTGCATGGAGAAGGAGAATTGATTTCCAATCTGGTTGAAGGCATTCAAAAAAGCTATGCCAACGATGTAACCGACGAATTTATCAAGCCATTGATTTCGAAAGGCGCTTCAGATACTCCACTAGCAACCATTCAACCCGATGATGTGGTGGTGTTCTTTAATTTTAGAACCGACCGTGGACGCGAGCTTACCCAAGTGTTGAGTCAAGCGGATTTTTCTGAGCATTCCATGAAAAAACTTCCCTTGTATTATGTCACCATGACCAACTATGATGACTCCTTTAAAGGGATTCAAGTAGTTTATGACAAGGATAACATCAAAGAAACCTTGGGCGAAACACTGGCCAATGCTGGAAAAAAGCAGATTCGTATCGCGGAGACCGAAAAATACCCGCACGTAACCTTCTTTTTCAATGGAGGACGCGAAGAACCCTTTGATGGCGAAGAACGTATCCTATGTCCTTCCCCAAAAGTGGCCACGTACGATTTAAAACCTGAAATGAGCGCTTTTGAGATTCGGGATGCTATCGTCCCTGAATTGGAAAAAGGAGAAGTGGATTTTGTGTGCCTGAATTTCGCCAACCCCGATATGGTTGGACATACCGGCGTAATGGAGGCCGCTATCAAAGCCTGCGAAACAGTAGATGATTGTGCAGAGAAAGTTATTTCGGCAGCCTCATCCAAAGGCTATAGCACTATTGTCATCGCTGACCATGGCAATTGCGATACCATGGTCAATTCTGATGGAAGTCCGAATACCGCACATACGACCAATCCCGTTCCTTTGATTTTGGTAGATGAGGATATCAAAAATATAAATGATGGGGTTTTGGGAGATATCGCCCCAACCATCCTAAAACTTATGGGCGTGGAAAAACCTGGGCAAATGACGCAAAATGCACTAATTTAGTTCTTTACGTAATCAACCCACCATGAAAAAAACGGTCTTATTTCTCATTATCCCAATGTTTGTATTTGGTCAAGAATTAAAATCCCCTAGTGGAAATTTTAGCTTGCAATTTGGTCTGGAGGATGGAAAACCTTCTTATCAACTAAGCTTGAATGAAAAATCCATAATTCAACCTAGTTCGTTGGGGTTTGAATTGGTCGAGATGCCGGACCTCCTTTCGGATTTTGAAATCAAAAATACCAGTACCCAAACCATCGATGAAACCTGGGAGCCCGTTTGGGGAGAACAAGGCAAAATAAGAAACCATTGCAATGAACTTTTGGTAGAGTTGCGTCAAAAAAGCACGGAGCGATTGATGAACCTTCGTTTTCGACTTTTTGATGATGGGCTAGGCTTTCGTTATGAATTTCCGCAGCAACCCAACCTCATCTATTTTGTAATCAAAGAAGAAAAATCACAGTTTGCATTGACTGGTGATCATAAGACCTTTTGGATTCCTGGAGATTATGACACCCAAGAATACAACTATACGACTTCAAAGCTGTCCGAAATCCCCAGTTTGATGGACAAGGCCATAACGCCCAATGTTTCACAAACGCCTTTTTCGAAATCCGGCGTACAAACCGCATTGATTATGAAAGCTGCAGATGGAACTTATATCAATATCCACGAGGCCGCATTGATAGAGTATCCTTGTATGCACTTGGAAGTAAATACCGATTCGTTTGTGTTGGAATCCCATTTGACCCCTGATGCCAAGGGTAATAAGGGATATATGCAAGCACCGCGAAGTACCCCTTGGCGAACCATCATTGCTAGCAAAAGTGCTGGCGATATCCTATTGTCCAATATCACGCTAAACTTAAACGAACCGACCGAGTACGAAGATACTTCCTGGATAAAACCTGTTAAATATATCGGCGTGTGGTGGGAGATGATTACTGGCAAAAGC
>JBCBCH010000075.1:0-8980 GCA_038530835.1 Bacteroidota bacterium
GGTCGAAAGGTCTAAATGAAATTCATAGGGGTCAAAACCTTCAGGCAAATACGCTGCGGTGTCAAAACCCAATTCGAAATCTTCATCTTCGATATAATTCAAGGCGCTTACCGGTACCACTTCTGAATACGCGTCGAAGTTTTGGGGTAAATAAGGTGCGGTGTCGAAGCCCAAGGCCATAGTTTCGTTTTCTTCTACAAAAGGAATGGAATCCAAATCAAAGTAGCTTTGGTAAGGGTCAAACCCTTCTGGAAGATAATCTGCGGTATCAAAATCCAACTCCATGACATCAAACTCAATATATTCAATGGTGTTGAGGTCAAGTACAAAACTGTCTTCAACGGTTGGTTCTGTTACGGCTGTGATGTTCAATGGAATCAGCTCGTTTTCTAAGGTCTGTGCGGTCTCATTCACGGGGTTGTCCACGGTGAATTCTCCTTTTCTTTGGTCGGCTATGGCGGTACTGGCTATGAGTACGGCACCACAAATAATTACTAACTTGTTCATGATTTTTGATTGAATTTTATTTGAGCACGACTCTTTCAGCGGTACCGAAACTATCGTAGTTGCTCGTTATTACTTTTTCTCCGGGTTGTAGGCCATCCAAAACTTCATAATATCTGGAGTTTTGTTTGCCAATTCTTATGTTTCTTTTGATTGCTTCGCTTCCGTCAGGTGACAGTACGAACACCCATTGTCCGCCAGTGCTTTGGAAAAACCCTCCTTTGGGTAGCAGCAAGGCATCGTTTGAAGCGCCCAATTGCAATTTGATATTATAGCTCTGTCCTGAACGAATGGTCTCTGGTTTGTTTTCGGTAAAGACCAAGTCGATTCGGAAACGTCCGTTGCGAACTTCAGGATATACCTTTCTGACGCGTAAAGGATACTCATTTCCATTTCTTTCCAAGCTAGCGGAAAGGTCACGCTTTACTCGGTCGATATAGTGCTCGTCAATTTCAGCTTCGATTTTGAAATCGGTTAGTACGTTTACCTGGCCAATGCGTTGTCCTTGGGTAATGTTTTGTCCAATTTCAGCATCCAAAAACCCAAGTTGTCCATCCGCGGGAGCTCGAACATTCAAGTGATCTAAACGCTCATATACCATGGAAAGGGTTTTTTGCATACGCACCAAGTCAGCATCCAATCCAGCCAAAGAGGTTTTGCTCAACTGCTCGTCTTGTGAGGTTTGCTTTGCAATGATTTCGTGCTGCTTTTGTGCCAACTCAAAGTTCTCTTTGGAAAGGAGGTAAGCCTCTTTTGAAATCAGTTTTTCGGCGTATAGCTCTTCGTTTTGCTTGTAGTTTCTTTCCAAACGCTGCAAGTCGTAAAAGGCCGTGGCCAAAGATTGTCTTCCGCTCAACAAACGCGAGTCGAAATTCAATCTGGTAGACCGTAAGTCGTTTTGCTTTAGGGCCAAGTTGCTTTCGCTAGCCAAGATTTGCTCGTAAAGCGCCATGTTTTCCAACTTCAAGATGATATCACCTTTTTTCACCATGGTACCCTCTTCGATAAGCTTTTCAGTAACACGACCCCCTTCGTACGCATCCATATAAATGGTGGAGATAGGAGCAACGTTTCCGTTTATGGTGATAAAATCATCGAACTTTCCGTCCACCACTGCTGCGATGGAAACCCGTCCTTTTTCGGTTCTGAAGGTTGAGGTAGTTCCTGCGAACAATAACTTCCAACCTGCGAAGAGTACAATCGCGCCTAGTGCGATGTAACCGTAATGCTTGGGTCTAAGTCCTTTCTTTTTCTCTAATTGAATATCCATGATGGTCTTCTTAGTTGATATTAAAAATGGGCAATCCGTTGTAAAAATCTATGGTGCTTTCGTTTACTTTCAGACGAAGGCGTACTTGCAGATTTTCATTTTGTGCCGTTCCGTATAAGTTTTTCGCTTGAAAAAGTTCCAATGCATTGATTAGTCCTTTCTCATATCTTTTTTGTGCAATTTGAAATGCCAAACCTTGTGATTCAACCCGCTTGTTGCTTTGCTCGTATTCAGCAACCAAAGCATTGTTGGTTTGTACTAGTTGCTGCACCAGTTGAAACAAGGCTTGCTCTTGTATGTCCAAATTGTTTTCTGCCTGTAGCAGTGCAATTTTTTGTTGCTTCACCTGTGAACGGTTTGACCATCCATTAGTGATGGGTACAATAAGCTGCGCTCCAATAAATCTTGCAAAGTTGTCATTTAACTGGTCGCCAAAAGGCACTACATTATCATTATCATCCACATTGGTTTCTGAATATCTGGATTGTAGCCCGGCGATCATTGATAAAGAAGGAAACAAATTTCCTCTAGTGGAGTGGAGTTGTTTTTTGGCTGCTTTTACCAAGTATTCTTGTGACTTGATTACGGGAATGAAGCTTTTCGCAACAGTATACAATGAATCTACTTCTATGGCGCCAGCTTCTTCGGATTCGTCAGTGTTCTCTTCTTCAATTTGAAGTTCGATATTGTTTTCTTCAGTAAGATTCATTTCTTGAAGCAAGGTTAGCTTCGAAAGCGCTAGCAAGTTGCGGTTTTGGGTAACCAGAAGTTTGTCCGATAATAAATTCGATTCGGCTTCCACCAAATCTGCCTCGGCCATTACGCCCAATTCTACTTGACGTAGCACCATGTCGTAGTTAGTCTGTGAGATATCTTGTTGTTCTAGAGAGTTTGTTACCAACCCTTCATTGAACTTAATGTCATAAAAGGCACTCATCACTCTGAAAGCCAAAAGAAACTTTTCCTGAAGCACATCTTCCTTGGCCGCTTCATAAATGAATTTGGCCGCCTTGATGGAATTTAGCTTTTGGAACCCTTGAAAAATATCAAGATTGGCATTTACACTATAATTGAAACTGTTGAATTCTTGATTGACTAAAACCCCTGTAGATGGATCTTCCGTCAAACCAGTATTGAATCGATAGACAGAGTTACCACTAAAGTTAGGCAGCAAATTTCGTACAGACTGACGGTAGCTTTCCTGGTTGGAGTCCTTGGTATAGTTAAGATTTTTGACTTGCAAATTGTTTTCAACGGCATAAGAGACGCATTCGTCCAATGTCCAACGCTTTTGGGCTGAAACCCCGAGTGTCGCAGAACAAAGTAAAGCCGTGATGTAAATTCTTAGGTTCATAATGAATTGCTATGCCAAAAGGTTTACTAGATATGTGCCAAAAAATTAAATATCTGAAATTCAACACTTTACAATGTAACTGAGTGTCTTCAAAATTTTGGAGTGTAAATTTTTTATACAAAAAGTGTCCAAAATTTATACAACAACAACTTTTTTATCAGAGTGATTTGTAGTTTTAAAAAGCAAAAAAGAAGAAAACCATGACTGATGCGCGCATTTTAGTGGTAGATGACAACAAGAGCGTCCTTTCGGCTTTGGAGATATTGTTGCAGTTTGAGTACAAGAGTGTACAGACACTTTTTAATCCGAACCAAATCACCTCTTTCCCTAATTTGGAGGAGATAGACATTGTGTTGTTGGACATGAATTTCTCTGCCGGGGTCAATACGGGAAACGAAGGCTTGTTTTGGTTGAACCAAATCAAAAAACGGTCGCCGAATACTTCTGTAATATTAATGACCGCCTATGGCGCTGTTGACTTGGCGGTGAATGCCCTAAAACAAGGCGCTACGGATTTCATCCTCAAACCTTGGAACAACGAGCGTTTGATGGCCACCGTAAAATCAGCCTTGGAACTTCGAAAATCCAAGCAAGAAATCCATAAACTCAAAAAAAAGGAAACCCAACTGAAGCAAGTCATTAATGAGGACAAAAACTTCATTATTGGGAATTCCAAGGCTTTGACCACGGTGTTGAATCTTGTGGGAAAAGTGGCCAAGACAGACGTAAACGTTTTGATTACCGGTGAAAATGGTACGGGAAAAGAGCTTATTGCACGTGAATTGCATCGACTTTCTCCCAGAAAAGAGGAAGTATTTATTGGAGTGGACATGGGTTCCATTGCAGAAAACCTCTTCGAAAGCGAGCTTTTTGGCCATATTAAAGGGTCTTTTACAGATGCCAAAGAAGACCGTGTTGGAAAATTTGAAGCAGCTCATCAAGGCTCTCTGTTTTTGGATGAGATGGGTAACCTTTCCCTTCAAACCCAAGCCAAACTGCTCTCCGCAATACAAAACCGCTCCATTGTTCGGGTGGGTTCCAACAAACCGATTGGCGTAGACATTCGGTTGATTTGCGCCACCAATTGTGATTTGGAACAAATGGTTGCCGATGGACTTTTCCGAGAGGATTTGCTCTATCGCATCAATACCATACATATTAATGTACCCCCGCTTCGCGAGCGTGAGGGCGATATTCTGATATTGGCGGACTTCTTCCTTAATAGATATGCCCAGAAATATGACAAACCCGGGTTGCGTATCAACAATCCTGCGCAAGAAAAACTGATGTCCTATGCTTGGCCAGGCAATGTTCGGGAGCTACAGCACACTATGGAACGAGCCGTTATTTTATCCGAAGGGAATGTTTTGAAGCCTTCTGACTTCCCATTTCACTCCAAGCCGTCCCAGTCGGTTGGTAACGGTCCCGTAACCTTGGACGAGATGGAACAACAAATGATCAACAGGGCTTTGGACCAAAATGATGGCAACTATAGCGCTGCGGCGGAGCAACTGGGCATTTCCCGCCAAACCCTTTACAATAAAATCAAGAAGAACAAATCCGATGGTTAGTAAAAGCTTCTATACCCAACTTGTTATTCGGGTGCTTTTTATAGCGCTGAGTGCCTTGGCGGCTGCCTACTTTACCATGGATGGGAATTACATTTTGGCAGTGGTGTTGTTTTTGGCCTTTGTCGGACAGATACTATATCTACTCTACTTCTTCAATCAAACCAACCGGGCGATAGCGTACTTTTTCCACTCCATCCAAAACGAGGATTTCACACTTCGTTTTCCGATGGATTCCAAACTAAAGTCTTTGAGCGAACTGAATCAAAGTCTCAACGTGCTTAATGAGATGGTACAGGACATGTATTTGAAGAACGAGGCCAAAGAAAAGTACTATCAAGAGATATTGAAGCAAGCCGACATCGGCATCCTGGCGGTGAATCCTAAAGGACATATTTATTTTGCCAACCCTACCATGGAGAAGTTGTTGAGCCATAGTCCGCTGAACCACATTAAACAATTGCAACAAGTTGATGAAGACCTCTATGAACTTTTCAATTCATTGGACGCCTTTGAACGCAAGCTTATTGAATTGACCAATGAGCGCGAACAGAAACAACTGGCGCTAAAATCTTCCGCGATTACTTTGAATGGGGAGGACCTGATGCTTGTGGTTGCTCAGGATATTGATAAAGAGCTTGATGAGAAAGAAACGGATTCGTGGGTGCGCTTGATACGGGTGCTGACCCATGAGATTATGAATACCATTACCCCTATTACGTCCATTTCGGATACCATCATCAAATATTTTAAGGTGAACGAGACCGTCGTAGACGTTGAAGAATTGGAACAAAATCAAGTAAGCAATACCCTTCGTGGGCTAGAAGTCATTAAGGAACAAGGCGGAAACTTGATGGATTTTGTACAATCCTATAGAAGTTTGTTAAGTGTTCCCGAGCCAGATCGCGCTTTGATTAAAGGGGGTGAACTTGTGGAAAAAATAGGTGTGATTATCGCCACGCGTCCTGAAACCGAACATATTGATTTCTCGGTGAAATGCATCCCCAGTGATTTGGAATTGTTTATTGACGAGAAGCAAATTTCACAGGTTTTGGTAAACCTCTGCAAAAATGCGTTGCAATCTGTCGGGCAAAAAGAAAATGGTCGGGTCTCATTGATTGCGCGTGAAGACGATGGGGCGAAATTTATAGAAGTTTGGGATAACGGCCCTGGAATTCCTCCAGATTTGATGGAGGAAATATTCATTCCCTTTTTTACGACAAAAACGGATGGCACCGGAATAGGATTGAGTCTTTCCAAGCGGGTAATGCAACTTCATGGCGGAAGCTTGAAAGTACATTCCGTACCCAACGAAGAAACCGTATTTCGTTTGGTTTTTGCTTAATGATGAATCACGCCAATCTCAAAGAAAAGGTTTTTGCCCATTGCTGGGAAACGGTGCTTCAGCAAGAAAAAGGTCTTTTGGAACGGCAGAAACAGCTGAGGGAATCCTTGGATTCTGAACAAAAGAGTAGCGCTGGAGATAAGCATGAGACGGGGAGGGCCATGGTGCAGTTGGAGCAAGAAAAACTCGGAAAACAACTACATGAAATTTCACAGCTGAAACAAGTCCTAACTCGAATTGATGCTGAACAATCACATCAAACGGTAGCTTTGGGCAGTTTGGTCCGCACACAAGAAAACATCTTTTTTATTTCCATATCCACTCAACCGTATAGTAATGGCGGACAGAAGGTGTTGTGCATATCTCCGGCTTCTCCCTTGGGTCGAGTCCTCTTGGGTAAAACAACTGGTGAGGTAGTTCCGTTTTTGGAAAAGCAACATCAAATCCTGGAGATACACTAAACCTTTACGCGAGTTTAACGATTCTTTTAAATCCTCAAATTGATTCTTTTTTATCTTTAAGAGTTAACCAATAAAAAACGTTATGACTACAAAAGAAGTGGCGGACCAACTAGTCGCCTACTGCCGTGAGGGTAAGTATGATGAAGCGTATGACATGTACGCTGACGATGCCGTAAGTGCTGAAATGCCAGGCATGCCCAACGCCATGACCCAAGGCAAGCAGCAAATTATTAAGGAGTACCAAGAGTGGGCTTCGTCCATTGAGGAAATGCATGGCGGCAGTGTGGGTGACCCTGTTGTTGCGGGTAACCATTTTATGATTCCCATGTCAATGGATGCCACATTCAAAGAACAAGGAAGGGTAACCATGGATGAACTTTGCGTATATGAAGTCGCCGATGGCCAGATTAAAAAGGCTACGTTTTTCTACGAAGTCCCTGAAATGGGCTAAGCACAAAACACTGGTTTAGAAAAGAAAAAAGCCCTCTTTTGGAGGGCTTATTTTTTATGCCTTGGTGTATCCCAATGCCATGAGATTGAATTCGGAATTGTTTTCCGTATTGCCGCTGTCATTTAAAGCTTGATTGGCATAGCTCGCACGATAGGTGGGGCAGCCTCTTTCTTCTCCACCCCATTGGATTGCCTCAATGACGATTTTGGAGATATTTTGTTGTCCGGTATCCAATAGAAAACGATAGGAGCCCATTGAATCTGGGAGTTTCCCTTCTAAGGAGAATTCATCTAGCAAAATTCCTGTTCCAATTTCAGCCCCAGAGGCATCGTATGCCGTCCACTTTCCAGATTCATCTACTCTATTGGTGCCACCATCTGCGCAGGTTTTCCCTTCTTGCGCTTGCCTTCCTTCTCCAGGGTCCATCTGTCCCACCTGAAGCATCACTTGAGTTACGGGAACTGAAAAGGATACCATAAGTTGCTCACTGGCTTTGACAACTTCCCCTTGATATTCATAGTAGTAATCAATTTGTTCCCATCGGCCACCAGCCACGCCAAAGCCATCATCTCTAAACCGTTTTTCAAAAACAACACGACCTGGGTCACTATTGATTTTTACTGCAGAAAGGGAAACCACATCATCCCATGCTTGTTCGCCTTCACCCTCATTCGAAAGTATATCGGCCGAGGCGATAAGTAGGACTTCTGTACCGTTTGTGGAATCATTTTCATCGGTATCGTCCGTACCATCATCATTTTCGTCACTCTCATCCATATCATCCTCAGATGTATCATCATCATCTTCGGTTGAATCGGTCTCATCACCGTTTTCATCAAGAATGATATCCGTAAAATTGTCAGTATTGTTTTCGCATGAAAAGTTGAACCACGCGAAGAGGCAGCCCAGAAGAAGGGCTAAAGCATATTTTTTCATTTCATGAGGTTATGGGGTTCTAAGTTGCTAACGGCGATGAACTTAGAGGGATTGTGGCCACTCTCCCTTTTTCGATGAAGTGCATTAGGAGGTAATTCGATTTCTGAGTTCAATCACGTTTTGGGATACCTCCAAGAAAACCGTGGTCCCTTGCTTTTGCGATTCAGTGCTATTGAAAAAAAGTTTGTCACCGTTGGGTGCTCTTCCTTCATTCAAATAATGCGGGCCTTTAAAGTAAGAGTTCACTACGTCCGTGCGCATTCCGGTATCCGCAGAAGTGAGATTCCATTCATGTGGATACAACAAAATCTGCTCTGGCCCTTGAAATTGAGGCCTAAGCAATTTAATGGGTACCAGATTGATTTCTCCAAAAAGTCCCCCTGCATATCGGTTTGGAGGATTAGCATATAGCTTCCCGGTATCTTGATGGATGACTACTCGCCCATCCTTTAAAATCAATGTGTTTTGGGCAAACGAAAGAATATCACTGGCATCATGGCTCGCGGTGACCACTGTGATGTTTCGCTCTTTGAGATAGGCGAATAGTTTTCTGCGAAGTTCACCCCGTTGAAAATTATCAATATGCCCAAAGGGTTCATCCAATAATAGAATTTCCGGCTCTTCGGCCAACACACTGGCCAAGGCAACCCGCTGCTGTTGCCCGCCACTTAGGTAACGAACCTTGGTGTCGATAAAGTCGCGCATATCTACCAGTTCCATAAGCTCTTCAATACGTTCATCTGCTGGAATTGAACTAAAAACAGATAGGTATTTGGCAACATTTTCCCGAACGGATGTAAAGGGCATCAAGTCAAAACTTTGACTCAAGTATTTCATATACGATTCCCCAGGGATTAGACGATAGTTGGGTCCCAAAATAGGTTCGCCACGCCAACTGAGGTCACCTTTTTCGAGATGCAAAAGGCCGTAAATGATGCGTAGAACAGTGCTCTTTCCCGAACCACTCTCACCCATTAGCGCCAAATGTTCTCCTTCTCGTACGGTAAATACGATGTCACGCAAAATTTCCTTTTGCTGATAAGAGAAAGCATCTATGGTAACATTTAGCATGATATTTTAGGGTATCAAAA
>JBCBCH010000076.1:0-8949 GCA_038530835.1 Bacteroidota bacterium
TGTAGACAATCCCCAAGGAGAAAAAAGAGGCGAAAATTCCCGCCACCACTACCTGATTGGCTACACCGCCTCAGCCGTACCAGCAACGGAATGGTCTCCTGTTTCCAATGGGATGTTTAAAGAAGTCTTTGGCAATACCATTGTGGCCGTATTCGCATCCATGATGGCCTATTTGCTTGCCCAGTTCGTCGACATCCAAATCTATCACTTTTGGAAACGCCTGACCAAAGGCAAATATTTATGGCTTCGAAACAACTTTTCCACCTTTTCTTCCCAGTTGATTGACACCTTTACTGTAGTGCTTCTGCTTTGCTCTTTTGGTGAAATTCCGTGGGACTTGTTTTACGGTTTAGTGGTTAGCGGATTCCTTTTTAAGGTTTTAATTGCCTTCCTCGACACCCCTTTGCTCTATTTCTTCGTATATCTATTACGTAAAAGATTTAACTTAAAAATAGGGGAAGAAATACAGTTGGATTAACACCTTCTTCCTTTCTTTACGTACCTAAATCTTGTGTCATGAAGAAAAAGACCCTAAAAATTCTTGCGGGTGTTGTTCTGGTGGTGGTCGTTCTTTTGATTGCCGTGCCCTCTTTTCTCAAGGGAAAAATAGCCGATATCATCAAGAATAAAGTCAACAATAACATCACGGCAACCTTTGATTTTGAAGAGGCCCATCTCAGTTTGTTCAAAGACTTTCCAAATGCCCATGTGGCGCTGGATGACATTTCCCTTATCAATGCTGCACCTTTTGAAGGAGATACCTTGTTTGCAGCAAGCCATATTGGGTTGTCCATGTCATTATCAGAATTGTTCAAAACGGAAGAGGACCCCATTGCCATTAAGCGCCTGGTATTGGAAAATGCCAAGGTAGGGATACAGGTGGATACGGATGAGAACGCCAATTACGATATTTCCAAAGCTTCAGAGGAAACTGCTTCCGGTAGTTCAGAAGAAACTTCGAATAATTTTCAGCTGAATTTGGAATCCTACAGTATCAGCAATGCGAGCATAAGCTATGATGATTTTTCGAGCGGAATGCACCTTGAGCTGAACGAAATGAACCATTCCGGAACTGGGAATCTTTCCCTTGCACAATCCGAATTGGTTACCAAAACCGATGCCTTGGTATCTTTTGAACTGGATAGCACCCGCTATTTGAATCAGAACCCTGTGGCCTTGGATGCTACAATTGGAGTGGATTTAGAGAATAACAAATACACCTTCTTGGAAAATACGGCTTTGGTCAATCAGTTGCTTTTGGTGTTTGATGGTTTTGTAAAAATCAATGAAGACAACCAAGAGGTAGACCTTCATTTTAAAACACCGTCTTCAGATTTCAAGAACTTTTTGGCAGTTATTCCTGAGAATTACTCCCAAAATATAGAAAACGTAGCAACCACAGGTGACTTTCAAGTCGAAGGAAACTTTACAGGGGTAGTGGACGAAACCCATATTCCAAGGTTTGATATTAGCATGGCATCGAACAATGCTTCCTTCAAATATCCGGATTTGCCGCAAACCGTTGAAGACATTACAATTGATGCCAGTATTCAAAATAAAACCGGAGTAACCGAAGATACTTTTGTGGATTTACGAAGGTTGTCCTTTCGCATCTTGCAAGACCGCTTCAACTTGAGTTCAAAAATTACGGAACTCTTGGGCAATACCAGAGTGAAAGCTGCTGCTGATGGGAAAATCAACTTGGGGAACTTGGCCAAGGCCTATCCGTTTCCAGCGGACCATAATTTGAAAGGGATGCTCACTGCAGATTTGAATACGGCTTTTGATATGGCTTCATTGGAAAACAAGCAATATCAAAATACCAAAACTTCTGGCGAGATGTCCCTTAGCGGATTTCAATATACTTCAGAAGAACTCAAAAATCCTTTAGAAATTCAAGAAGCTGCCGTGTCGTTTACCCCGGACCGGGTGGCGCTTCAGTCTTTTGACGGAAAAACAGGACGAACTGATTTTAAAGCTTCTGGCACGTTGGATAATCTGCTCGGGTTCATGTTCAATGATGAAAATATTGAGGGGCGCTTTAGCTTGAATTCTGATACTATCGCTTTGGATGATTTTATGGTGGAGGAGACGACTGAATCCGAAACGGAAACCGAAAGTGAAACACCATCCTCCGAAAAAATCAAGATTCCTTCCTTTTTGGATTGTACGCTGGATGCGAAGGCCAATACGGTTTTGTACGATAACTTATCCTTAAAGGATGTAGAAGGGACGCTCATTATCAAAGATGAGACGGCAACCCTGCAAAACCTGCGCTCCTCCCTTTTTGGTGGTAATGTGGGTTTGAATGGCTCGGTATCGACCAAAGAAGAAGTCTCCACCTTTGATGTGAGCCTGGGGATGGATAATTTGGGTATTGGGGAATCCTTCCAAGCATTGGATTTGTTTAAAGTTTTGGCACCTCTGGCCAGTGCTTTTGAAGGTAAACTGAACTCAGACATCAAAATCGCCGGAAATCTTAAGGATGATTTCACCCCTAATTTGGCAACGGTTTCCGGTAATTTATTGGCGGAGTTGCTCAACACAAAAGTGGATACCGAAAAGGCACCACTGTTGAATGCATTGGAAGGTCAAATGTCCTTTTTAGACACAGAAAAGCTGAATTTGAAGGGTTTGAAAACGGCTTTGAGTTTTGATAACGGCAAGGTGGCAGTGAAACCGTTTACTGTAAACTATGAAGACATCGCCGTAAATGTATCCGGGAGCCATGACTTTGAGAAACAGTTGGCCTACACAGCAACTTTAGATGTTCCTGCTAAATATTTGGGAAAAGAGGTTACAGACTTAATGGCAAAGTTGGACATGTCGGAAAGTGATGAGGTTTCCATTCCGGTTACCGCTAATATTGGGGGCTCCTACACGAGTCCAAGTGTAAGCACGGATTTGACTTCAGGCGTGAAAAAGTTGACAGGCCAGTTAGTGGAGGTGCAAAAGCAGAAGCTTTTGAATCAAGGTAAGGACACGGCCCAACATCTGCTTTCGGGTGTACTCGGTTCAGAAAAGGATTCTACCGGAACTGAAAAATCAACAACGCAAGCGGTTTTGGGGAGTCTTTTGGGCAAGGAAGAAAAAACCGATTCAACCCAAACAAAGGAAGACCCGGTGGAAAGTAAGGCAAAATCTCTTTTGGGAGGGCTTTTGGGGAAAAAGAAGAAGAAGGATAGCACACAAACCCCATAAAATCAAAGGATTGCGGTTCTACTGAATATCAATACCGACAACATATCCCTCGTTTCCACGAATGTTGAAAACGGTTTGGTCTTCGAAAATCAGATATTGTCCTTTAATTCCTTTAAGAATACCCGTATAAGAAGGTGTTTTCTGCAGGTTCAAGCTTTTGACCTTCTCAGGGTATTGCAAAACAGGAAAGTCCAAATGGTATTCCTCTTGGGAATCGTCAAAAAAGTCTAGGGCCTCCTCGGGAATTTCGTTTTTGAGTTTGGCACGCCATTCGTTCAAATCCACATCCTCTATACGGTTGGTCAACATTTTTTGCCAACTGGTTTTATCACTTACATGCGCTTTTAAGGCTACTTCAGTAATTCCAGCGAGATAGCGGTTGGGGGTTTCCGCAATGGCGATAGCTTCATGGGCCCCTTGGTCAATCCATCGGGTTGGAACCTGTGATTTCCGGGTGACCCCAACTTTCACATTACTCGAATTGGCCAAATACACCACATGAGGTTGCAATTGCACCTCTTTTTCATAAGCCAAATCACGGTCTTCTTCATCCAAATGCGCCTTACTCAATTCAGGTCTCATAATCCAGTCCCCTGCACGTGGGGTGAGATAAAAACACGATTTGCAAAAACCTTGGCGGTAAATAGGGAGTTCTTTACCACAATTCAAGCATTGATAGGTAATGAAATTGATGGAAACCTGCTTGTTCAATGCTTGGTTCATGTTCAAAAAATCGTCCTCAAATACCAAAAAGTACTGGATGGGATTCCCCATTTGGGTTTGCATTTTGCGAAGAACGCCTTGGTATAACATTAAAAATTACGTGTTTTTACGAGATTTGAAAAAGAGCATAAGATGCTCTATTTTAGCTATTGGTCCTGAATTTCCAGCTGACCAAATATACCTAAAATGCCAATACCATTATTCAACTCCATAGCCTCTTGGCTGCTAAAAAAACGCTATCATCAGATAGAGCTTTTTTTGAAATACCCTTCGGATGTCCAAAATGAGGTATTGCACCAGCTCGTGGATTTCGCTTCGACCACCGAAATTGGAAATCAATATGGTTTCAAGGATTTCATGGATTATGAAACCTTTCGTTCTCGCGTACCGGTTTCAACCTACGAAGACTTAGCCCCCGACATTGAAAGGGCAAGAAGGGGGGAGCAGAATGTGTTTTGGCCAACTTCGATAAAATGGTTCGCCAAAAGTAGTGGAACCACCAACGCCAAAAGTAAATTCATTCCCGTAAGCTCTGAGGCCTTGGAGGACTGCCATTACAAATCGAGCAAGGATTTGTTATGCCTGTATTTGAACAACAACGAAAACTCCCAGCTTTTTACGGGCAAAAGCCTTCGATTGGGAGGGAGTAAGGAGTTGTACAAAGACAACGGTACCTTTTTCGGGGATTTGTCGGCTATTCTTATTGACAACATGCCCCTTTGGGCTGAATTTAGTAGCACCCCAAGCAGTAAGGTTTCGCTAATGAGCGAATGGGAATCCAAATTGGAAGCGATTATTGAAGAAAGTGTTCATGAAAACGTAACGAGTCTGGCAGGTGTGCCTTCGTGGATGTTGGTTTTACTCAATGATGTTTTGGAGCGCTCGGGAAAAGACGATTTGTTCCAAGTTTGGGAAAATTTGGAAGTATATTTTCATGGCGGAGTCAGTTTTTCGCCTTATCGAGAGCAATTTGAAAAGTTATTGCCCCGAAAAAGTTTCAACTATTACGAGACATACAATGCCTCCGAAGGTTTTTTTGGAATTCAAGACCGTAACAATTCGCAGGATTTACTGTTAATGTTGGATTACGGTATTTTTTATGAGTTTATTCCAACACAAGAAGATAACGCCAAAGCGATTCCACTGTGGGAGGTACAAACTGGGGTGAACTACGCCATGGTCATCAGCACCAATGCCGGACTTTGGCGTTACAAGATTGGCGATACCATACGTTTTACCTCAATAAATCCCTACCGGATTCGTATTACAGGACGAACCAAACATTTTATCAATGCTTTTGGTGAAGAACTCATTATTGAAAATGCCGAAGAAGCGCTTCAGCGTATTTGCCAAAAAACGGAGGCTGAAATCATGGATTATACCGCTGCGCCCGTTTTTATGAATGGTTCTGAAAAAGGCGGGCATGAATGGTTGATTGAGTTCAGAAAGCCTCCAGAGGATATAGCCTATTTTACTGAGTTTCTGGACAATGCCTTAAAATCACTCAATTCCGATTACGAAGCGAAACGCTACAATAACATGACCTTGAAAATGCCAACAGTTCATGTGGCGCGCAAAAATCTTTTTCATGATTGGTTGAAATCGAAAGACAAATTGGGAGGGCAACATAAGATTCCCAGACTATCCAATGAGCGCACGTACATCGAAGAATTGCTTCAAATGAACAATTAAATCGTCTTTTTCCGTTTTTAATAAGGAACTTTCTAAAGCAAATTGGAAAGATAACTAACACATTACATCGCAAAATGGCGGAAAAACTTGTAGTACTCTCAGATATGTGGGGCGTTAAAAGAGGCCTCTGGATTACTTCTTACTTCGGATACTTGCAACAGTATTACGATATTGAATTTTACGATTGCCAACAATTGGGCAATATCGATGTCCCTGTTTCTACAGAAGAAAACATTCATGCTGCATTCAAGGATTCTGGTATTGATACCGCTGTAGCGCACCTTTTGAAAAAGGAAAATACACCAAGCCATTATCTTGCATTCAGCACGGGAGGTACCATAGCTTGGAAAGCCGCATTAAAGGGATTGCCCATGAAATCCTTAACGGCGATTTCGCCAACACGCATTCGGTATGAGCTTGAAAAACCAAATGTTCCTATAACCTTGGTTTATGGGGAAAATGATGGGTTCCAGCCCAATGCCGATTGGTTCCAGAAAATGGAGTTAAAGGCTGAAATCGTTCCAAATTTTGGGCACAACCTATATTCGGATGAGAAAATCATCTCAAAAGTGTGCTTTGACTTGCTCCGGAAAGTAACTAAAGCTGCGGTGTAGTTTTAGGAAACCGCTTTTAGTTTCTTGATGGTTTCATAGGATAGTCTTTCCTCAGCGTAAGCTTTGGTAACTTTGAACTCTTTTTCGTCACTACTGGGTAGCATGAACATGGCATCGGTGAAAACTGCCTCGCATAGCGAACGCAATCCTCTAGCACCTAATTTGTATTCTACCGCTTTGTCGACAATATAGTTCAGGGCTTGTTCGGTAATGCTGAAGGTGATGCCATCCATCGCAAACAACTTTTCATATTGTTTGATGATGGCGTTTTTGGGTTCGGTTAGGATTGCTCGCAAGGTTTTGGCATCCAATGGGTTCATATGGGTCAATACCGGTAAACGACCAATAATTTCAGGAATCAATCCAAATTCTTTTAAATCCTTGGGGATAATGTATTGTAGAATATTTTCGCTATCCAAATTATCTTCAGCTTTGGAAGCACTATAGCCCACAGCTTGCATGTTCAAACGCTTGGTGATGATTCTTTCGATACCATCAAATGCGCCACCAGCAACAAATAGGATATTTTCGGTATTGACTTCGATGAATTTTTGGTCTGGGTGTTTTCGGCCGCCTTTTGGAGGAACGTTCACCGTGGTACCTTCCAATAATTTCAGTAAACCTTGCTGCACACCTTCTCCAGAAACGTCGCGAGTAATGGAAGGGTTATCGCTTTTACGTGCAATTTTATCCACTTCATCAATAAAAACAATACCACGTTCCGCTTTCTCCAAGTTGTAGTCCGCAGCTTGCAGCAAACGGGTTAGTATACTTTCAACATCTTCCCCTACATAACCTGCCTCTGTAAGTACTGTCGCATCTACAATGGCCAAAGGCACGTTGAGCATTCGGGCAATGGTTTTGGCAATAAGGGTTTTTCCTGTACCGGTTTGCCCAACCATTACAATGTTACTTTTCTGGATTTCAACGCTGTCATCCTTTCCTTTTGGCTGCAACAATCTTTTGTAGTGGTTGTAAACCGCAACTGACATGACTTTTTTGGTGCGTTCTTGACCGATTACGAAAGTATCCAGGAAATCACGGATTTCCATCGGCTTCTTTAAGATGAGTTCGGAAGAAAGGTCCTTGTTTTTGGACTGTTTTGACTCCTCCGCAACAATGCTATAGGCCTGCTCGATACATCGGTCACAAATGTGCGCGTCCAAGCCTGCTATAAGTAAGTTGGTTTCGGATTTTTTTCTTCCGCAAAAGGAACACTCTAGATTTTCTTTCGCCATAATGTCAGTCGGTTCAATTCACAATAACGTAAAAAAACGGTTATTCTATATGCGTGTTAACCGATTTTTGGGAATTTTAGTTGTCCCGCGCCAAAACTTCGTCAATCATACCATATTTCTTGGCTTCTTCGGCTTTCATCCAGAAATCGCGGTCACTGTCTTCATACACTTTATCGAAGGTTTGCCCAGAATGGTTTGCAATGATTTGGTACAACTCATCCTTGATTTTTAGCACTTCTTTGGCTGCGATTTCAATATCACTGGCTTGTCCCTGTGCACCTGATAGGGGTTGGTGGATCATTACGCGCGAGTGCGTTAGACCACTACGTTTCCCTTTTTGCCCAGCGCATAGCAAAATAGCCCCCATAGAAGCTGCTATGCCTGTACAGATCGTGGCAACATCAGGTTTAATGAATTGCATGGTGTCATAAATGCCCAAACCGGCATAAACGCTTCCGCCTGGTGAGTTGATATAAATTTGGATGTCTTTGGAGGCATCTGCACTTTCCAAAAACAATAGCTGTGCTTGCACGATGTTTGCTACCTGGTCGTTTATGCCCGTTCCCAAAAAGATAATGCGGTCCATCATCAAACGTGAAAAGACGTCCATGGCAATGGCATTCAATTGTCTTTCTTCGATGATATTGGGGGTCATGTTCACAGGGTACATGCTACTGATGATTTTGTCGTAGTAGGTGCTACTTATCCCATGGTGTTGGGTAGCATATTTATGAAATTCTTTTCCGTAGTCCATTGGATTTTGTTGGATTAAGCTTAAAAAAAAGGTGCCGAAAGGAATACTTTTCGGCACCATAAAGATACTTAATTTTTATTAGGCTGTCTTAACCGTATACTTCCTTGATGAAGTTGTCGTAGGAGACTTCCTTAACTTTCAAATTGGCTTTTTCTTTATAAAGCGTCAAAAGTTTTTGGCTCATCAATTGTTCGGAAAGACGCTTTACTTCATCTTGATTGCCCAAAACACGCATAGCGATATTTTCAAGTTCTTCTTCTTGTGGGTTCAAGTGGCCATATTGTGCCATTTGTGATTTGATAAAGCCCTTGGCGAACTCTTTCAACTCCTCGAGCTGTACTTGAAGGTCGTTTTCTTTAATGATTTTGCCTTCGATAAGCTGGTAACGCAATCCTTTTTCGGATTTGTCATATTCCTCTTTGGCCTCATCGTTGCTCAAAGGATTTTCACCACTTACCTGAATCCATTTGGTCAAAAACGCTGCAGGCAAATCAAACTTGGTGGTTTCAATCAATCGCTCAGTGATATCGTTCAGCAATTTTTGCTCGGCTTGTTGCTCGAATTGCTTTTCAGAATCCTCCTTGATGCGCTCCTTTAACTCCTTCTCCGACTTTACTTCATCTTTCCCGAAAAGCTTGTCGAATAGTTCCTGGTTCAATTCGGCCAATTCACGTTCGTTGATTTCTTCAATAGTAAACGCAACATCGATATTCAACTTTTCAGCTTT
>JBCBCH010000077.1:0-8876 GCA_038530835.1 Bacteroidota bacterium
GGTGGCCACCACATTACTAAGTACTTTTTTGTTGCAAAGCACAGCTGCCGAAGTATCATCGCAAGAAGATTCAATCGACAGCAGATATTTTTTATCCATAAAGTTTTGTGTTTGGAACAAAAATTGGTCGAACAAAGGTAAAACATAAAGCCCTATCAGAAAACTGAGGAAAATATTGTTGCGGTCCCTATTGGGGTTGTTTTTGTTTCTTGCCCTTGTCACCCTAATTCTGTCCTTGCCACCGGTTCAAACCGCTCTGGGTGAATACGCAACAGACTCCATAAATGAGGAATTTGGGACCAATATTTCCATAGACCGTTTAAGCCTCAACCTACTTACTTTAAATACGAGCCTAAAAGGGGTGTATGTCGAGGATTATAAAACCGATACCTTGGTTTACATCCAAAAACTTTCCACCTCAATATTGAGTTTGCGCAATATCGCCAACAACCGTATGGAATTCGGAAAGGTGAAGATGGATGGACTTTTCTTCAATCTCAAAACGTATTCAGGTGAACGTGACACCAACTTGGACGTCTTTGTGGATAAGTTGGATGATGGTTCTCCCAAAGACCCGAATACCCCTTCATTTTTCATGGCTTCGGAAGCCATCACTATTGAAGATGGGCGTTTTTTGCTTTCCGATGAAAACTTGGAAAAGGTAGAAACCTTGAATTTTGATGATATCACCATTGAGGCCAATGACTTTCAGATTTTGGGTCCAGAAGTAACTATGGGCATAGAAACCTTGCAGCTAAAATCAAAAAGAGGTCTTGCGCTAAAGAACCTTTCTACCGATTTTAAATATACCAAGCAGCAAATGCGGTTTGATTCCCTTCGGATAAAAACGGAAAAATCATTTATCAAAGGGGATATGATTATGAACTATGACCGGTCCGATTTTGCAGATTTCGTCAACAAAGTGAACATTGTGGCCAGTTTTAATAACACAGAAGTGGCATTGGACGACGTCAATCGGTTTTATGACCAATTCGGAGCGAAAAAACAAGTGACCTTCTCCGCCGAAGTAAGTGGCGTGTTGAACGATTTGATGGTGGAAGAACTTTTTCTCCAATCAGAAAATACCGGGGTACGCGGTGACTTCGAGTTCCAAAATATGTTTACGGAACAGGCGCCGTTCATTATGAAGTCTGAGATTGACAACCTCACCAGCAGTTATTACCAACTTAGGGCCTTATTGCCCAACATTCTGGGAAGAAGCCTCCCCAGTTCCCTACAAAAGTTCGGTCAGTTCACCCTTAGGGGAGATGCTGAGGTAACCGAGACCTCCTTGGATGCACAGGTCAATTTGAATACGGCCTTGGGGAGTTGCTACACGGATTTGCAAATGACCAACATTCAAACCATTGATGACGCTTCCTATATCGGATTTATCTCTCTGATTGATTTCGATTTGGGGACTTTTGTGAACAATGCGAAATTGGGCCGAACCAGTTTGGACGTTAATGTTGAAGGAAAAGGATTTATTGCAGAGAACCTGAATACCGAGGTGATTGGCGAGGTGTACAAACTGCAGTTCAATGATTATGAATATCAGGGCCTAAAAGTCTCCGGAATCTTCAAAGAAGAACTGTTTGATGGTTCTTTGAACAGCACAGATGAAAACTTCAAGTTCGATTTTAAGGGCTTGGCAGATTTGGGTAATGACGCCAATCAATTTGATTTTATCGCCTCTGTGGATTATGCTGATTTAAAAACCCTCAATTTCATCAACGACAGTATTTCCATTTTCCGCGGAAACTTGAACATGAACATTGAGGGCAATTCCTTGGACAATATTTCGGGTAGCGTTCGTTTTTCGAACACCACCTATCAAAATAAAAATGACACGTATTATTTTGAGGATTTTGCAGTCTCTTCAACTTTTGACACGGATACCGTGCGTACAGTAGAAATCAATTCCCCAGATATTATTACGGGATATGTAAAAGGCAAATTCAAAGTCAATGAACTGGACAAACTCGTGCGAAACTCCATAGGAAGCATTTACACGAATTACCGCCCTTTTGAGATTTCGGATGGGCAACGGCTTGCGTTCAACTTTAAAATCTACAATAAAATTGTGGATGTCTTCTTCCCCGAAGTGGTTTTTGACCCCAACACTTTTCTGCGCGGGGACATAGAAGCAGACAATGGGGATTTTAAGTTGACTTTCAAATCGCCCAATATTGAAGCCTACGGCAACTCTTTTGAAAATCTAGAGTTGAAAATTGACAATAAGAACCCATTGTTCAACACCTTCCTTTCTGTGGAGGATATGTCTACGGTGTATTACGATTTCAAGGATTTTAGCCTTATTAACACCACCCTTAAGGATACACTGTTTTTTAGAACGGAATTTAAAGGCGGTAGCGATTTGAACGACTCGTACAATCTAAACTTCTATCACACCTTCAATAAACAAGACAAATCAGTCATTGGATTGAAGAAGTCCGAACTTCGATTTAAAGAGAACCTTTGGGTGCTCAACAAAGAAGGCAACGATAAAAACAAGGTCATCATCAATCGTACGTTGGATAGCATCCAAATTGAAGATGTGGTAATGGACAATGAAAACAATGAACAAATACAACTTCGGGGTCAACTGGCGGACTCCACCTATAAAAACCTGGACCTGCAATTCAAGTTGGTTTCTCTAGATAAAATCACCCCTAGCATTGACAGTTTAAAACTGGGTGGAGGTGTCAATGGTTTCCTGAATATTCTTCAGAAAGACGGCAAGTATTTGCCTACATCAAGTTTGAAGATTGATGATTTTTCCGTTAATGACATGCTTTTGGGAAATCTGGAGATTGGTATTTTCGGAAACAATGACTTGACTGAGTTTGGGGTCAGCACTTGGTTGGAGAACAACGGAAAAGAAAAACTAAGCGTGAACGGAAAAGTCACCAACCAAAACAAAAAGACCCGTCTCGACTTGAGTGCGAATTTCACTGATTTTTCATTAGAACCTTTCAGCCCCTTGGGCGAGGACGTCATTACCAATATTCGGGGGAACGTCAATGGTAACGCTAAAATCGTTGGAGATGCAGAAAACCCCTCTATTAATGGGGAATTGACCTTGAACGATGCTGGATTGGGCATACCGTATTTGAATGTGGACTATAATTTTGCGCCTTTTTCCAAAGTAAGACTCTTTGACCAAACCTTCTATTTCGAAAGCGTAGGCTTGTCGGATGTGGATTATGGCACAACGTCGACCTTGGATGGTACCATTAACCATACTGCCTTTGGCGATTGGTCTTTGGATTTGGATGTGGACACGAAAAATGACCGCTTTTTGATTCTCAACACTGAGTTCGATGACGAAGCTTTATATTATGGAACGGGCTTTATCAATGGAACGGGTAGTATTTACGGGCCTACAGAAGGGCTTACGATTACCGTGGATGCCTCGACGGCTAAGGGCACTTCACTCAAGATACCCCTAAGTGATGTGACCAGCGTGGGGGATTACTCCTTTATCAATTTTGTTCAGAAAAAAGGAACGAAATCCTTCAAGGAAGAACGGGTTTTGAGAGATTACCAAGGTCTTGAAATGGCATTCGACCTTGCCGTGACCCCTGAAGCTGAAGTAGAAATTGTGGTAGACAAAAGCTCGGGAAGTTCCCTGCGAGGAACTGGAGAAGGGTTGTTGCTGATTGAAATCAATACCAATGGCAAATTCAATATGTATGGGGAGTTTGTGGCCGTAACTGGAGAATACAACTTTAAATACGGCGGGGTGATTGACAAAACCTTTAAGGTGCGCCCGGGCGGAAGAATCCTTTGGGAACGTGACCCCTTGGCTGCCCAACTTGATTTGGAAGCCATCTACGGGCTGACCGCGAACCCCGCACCTTTACTGGATAATGCAGGTTACACAGGAAGGATATCTACCGAGGTGGTGGTGCGACTTACTGGAGAATTGGAAAACCCCCAAATTGAGTTCGACATTGACTTTCCATCGACCAATTCCGTAGTGCAATCAGAGTTGGAATATCGCTTACAGGACCCTATCGTAAAGGAACGCAATGCCTTTTTCCTGATGGCTCAAGGTACTTTTGTGAACGCACAAAGTGGCATCAATCAACAGGCAGTCACTGGTAACTTGATACAAACCGCATCGGGCTTGCTGAACCAAATTTTGGCGGGCAATAACGACAAACTCAATTTTGGGGTCACCTATGAGCAGGGATTTCTGGATACCAATGCGGATATCCGAACGGAAGACCGAATCGGTGTTACTGTTTCTACCCAAATCTCGGACCGTATTTTGGTAAATGGAAGGGTAGGAGTACCGGTTGGAGGCGTTTCTGAAACCGTGGTTGCTGGTGATGTTGAAGTCCAAGTGCTCTTAAACGACGAAGGCACGCTGAGTGCAAAGATATTTAACCGGGAAAACGAAATCCAACAGTTTTTGGCGGAAAGACAGGGGTACACGCAGGGTGTTGGACTTTCCTATCAAGTAGATTTCAATAGCTTTCAAGAGCTTTTGCAAAAGGTTTTCAAAAAGAAACCAAAGCAAGAACCCGAACCTGAAGCACCCCCTGTTCGGGCTACTCAAATTATGGGAAAAGACAGTTTGATTCGATTCCGGACCAAAAGCACAACTGCTATCAAAAAGCCAAGAAATTAGACTTTAAAATAGCTTTTGGTTAAACAGAAAACTACGAAAACGTTTGCGAAAGCGGCTGATTGTAAATTACTTATTATCCCATTCTTTTTTTTGATAAAGTTTCCTAGTTTTGGTTTCTTAATTTTTTGAATGACATCTAATATCAAAAAAATAGGCGTTTTTACTTCTGGGGGCGATTCTCCGGGAATGAACGCCGCAATACGTTCCGTGGTACGTACCTGTGCGTACTTGAAGATAGAATGCGTTGGGATTTATCGAGGCTATAAAGGAATGATTGAGGGAGACTTCAAACCCATGGACGCGCGCAGCGTCAATAACATTATCAATAAAGGAGGGACCATACTCAAATCCGCACGTTGTGATGAGTTTCGAACCCCGAAAGGAAGACAGCTTGCTTACGACCAATTGGTCAAAGAAGGTATTGAAGCTTTGGTGGTTATCGGCGGTAACGGAAGTTTCGCTGGAGCGTTGGTTTTTAATGAAGAATTCAACTTTCCGGTTATGGGAATTCCCGGAACGATTGACAACGATATTTTAGGGTCTTCCTTCACTATTGGATTTGATACTGCTATTAACACCGTCGTTGGAGTAATTGACAAAATTCGCGATACGGCAAGCTCGCACAACCGACTGTTCTTTGTTGAGGTAATGGGGCGTGACGTGGGACATATTGCTTTAAATGCTGGTGTTGGCGCCGGTGCTGAGGAGATACTGATTCCAGAACAAAACCTAGGGCTCGAAAGGCTTTTGGACTCCTTAAAGCGAAGTAAGAAGTCTGGAAAATCTTCAAGTATCGTAATTGTGGCCGAGGGAGACAAAATTGGAAAGAATGTTTTTGAGCTCAAGGAATATGTAGAAGAACACCTCCCCATTTATGACGTACGGGTTTCTGTTTTGGGACATATGCAACGTGGAGGAAATCCAACTTGTTTTGACCGCGTGTTGGCCAGTAGAATGGGGGTAAAGGCAGTAGAAAGTCTTCTGGAAGGCAAATCAAATTATATGGTAGGTATCCGGGATAACAAGCTTATCCTTACACCAATTAGTGAAGCTATTAAAGCACATACCGAAATTGATGAAGAGCTCATCAAAGTTTCGGATATCATGACAACATAATAAAATCAAATACTAGAAAATGTCAAATTTAAAAATCGGAATAAACGGTTTCGGAAGAATCGGAAGATTGGTTTTCAGAGCCAGCGTAAAGCGAGACAATGTAGATGTTGTTGCTATTAACGACCTATTGGATGTTGAACATCTAGCTTACCTATTGGAGTACGATTCCGTCCACGGTAGATTCGACGGAACGGTTGAAGTAAAAGACGGGCACTTGGTGGTAAACGGAAAAACCATCCGAATTACTGCTGAAAGAGACCCTAAAAATTTGAAATGGGACGAAGCTGGTGCGGATATCGTTGCAGAATGTACGGGTATCTTCACCACCCTTGAAACTGCACAATACCACATTGATGGTGGTGCCAAGAAGGTCGTGATTTCTGCACCTTCAAAAGATGCGCCGATGTTTGTAATGGGTGTAAACCATGACAAAGTAACGGCAGATGACAAAATTGTTTCCAATGCAAGTTGTACTACCAACTGTTTGGCGCCAATGGCCAAGGTATTGAATGATACCTTTGGTATCGAGGAAGGCTTGATGACTACCGTACACGCTACTACGGCTACCCAGATGACCGTGGATGGTCCTTCCAAAAAGGATTACCGTGGTGGACGTAGTGCTTTGTTGAACATCATTCCTGCTTCTACTGGTGCGGCAAAAGCAGTTACCAAAGTAATTCCTGAGCTACAAGGAAAACTTACAGGAATGGCATTCCGCGTGCCAACAGCAGATGTTTCTGTTGTCGACTTGACGGTACGTTTGGAAAAGGAAACTTCCTACGAAGAAATCAAGAATGCCTTTAAAGCAGCTTCTGAAGGTCCTTTAGCTGGGATTTTAGGATACACCGACGAGCCTGTGGTTTCCCAAGACTTTGTTAGCGATACACGAACCAGTATTTTTGATGCTGGGGCCGGAATTGAGTTGAATTCCAAATTCTTCAAGATTATTTCGTGGTACGATAACGAAATGGGATACTCCAATAAATTGGTTGACTTGGCGGAACACGTCGCCTCGTTATAATCCAATTTAGCTAACTATAAAATACCCCGGTCTATTTAAGGCCGGGGTTTTTAACCTAATAACCATATCTATGATACTGATAGTGGATAGTGGTGCGACCAAATCTGATTGGATTGCACTCGACAATAACGGTGACCAGTTGTTTTTGACACAAACCTTGGGTTTGAGTCCTGAGGTGTTGACACGTGAAGTGATTGAGGACCGAATGGCGAACAACTTCGAACTTTCCAAGAACAAAGAGGCTGTGGACCAGTTATATTTTTACGGTGCTGGGTGTGGAACCGATAGGATGAAAAACTTTTTGAAGGAGATTTTCAAGGATTTCTTTCCAAATGCCAAGGCAGAGGTTCGTGAAGACACCTTTGCTGCTATTTATTCTACCACCAAAATAGGACACCAAGGTATTGTTTGTATTCTGGGCACGGGTTCCAATTGCAGTTATTATGATGGCCATCAGCTTTTTCAGAAAGTAACCTCTTTGGGTTATATTTTAATGGATGACGGCAGCGGAAACTTTTTTGGGCGCAAACTTTTAAGGGACTACTATTTTCACAAAATGCCTCAGGATTTGGGGATTCGTTTTGCCAAGGAATACGACTTGGATGCCGACGTGATTAAAGACCATCTCTACAAACAACCGAACCCAAATACCTATTTGGCCACTTTCGCCCGTTTTATCATTGAAAATAAAGAACATCCCTATTGTCGTGGGGTTATTGACAAAGGATTACAGCAATTCGTCAATAACTACATCATGCAATTTGAACTCGCCACCAAGGTACCTATCAGTTTTGTGGGTAGTATTGCACATTTCTTACGCGATGAACTCGCTACGGTTCTGGAACGTAATGACTTGATTTTGGGAGTGATTCGACAACGTCCTATCGAAGGGTTAGTCGAATTCCACAAGAATACTATTTGATGGCAATCATTGAGATTTCCACGTTCATGAATTTGGGAAGATTGGCTACTTCAACGGTTTCTCTGGCGGGGGCTTTGTCTTCATCAAAATACGAACCGTAAACCTCATTTACCTCAGCGAATTGGTGCATATCCTTTAAGAAGATGGTGGTTTTTACCACGTTTTCAAAACCCATTCCTGCTTCTTCCAAAATCGCCTTTAAATTCTTCATGGCTTGTTGGGTTTCAGATTTGATATCCGTATCCAAAAGGGTGTTCGTCTCCGGGTCTATGGCAATTTGCCCTGAAGTGTACAGTGTGTTTCCGACAAGTACAGCCTGGTTGTAAGGTCCAACGGGTGCTGCAGCTTTTGAGGTCTTGATGATGGTTTTCATGATAGTGTATGTTTAAAATGCGTTAACGTCTACTGGTGAACGGCTGGCTTCGGTTCTCCCATTTCAGGTCACTAAGGATGGAGCTTTTTATCCCAATAAAAAAGTACCAACGTTCAAAACGACCGAAAGGCGTCCAATCAAAACTCAACCGAAAACTGTCCAAATCCCGGTCAAAAGTAAATCGGGTATCGGCGAAGCCCTTGTTTTTTATGTCATACCCTGAATTGAACCCTACTTTCCACTTAGGGGTGAGTTCCAAGTTGCCATTGAACATTAATGAGTGGTTAGTGATTTCGCTTTGTCGGTTGCTGTTGTTATAGGTGGCTACATAAGTGAATCGAGCGTCCCAAGGCAATTTATTTCGAAAGGGTTGGTTCTCACGGGTTTCTTCCTCTTCACCTCGCTGCTGGAAAAAATTATCCTGATTGGCCAAATTGTTCAGCTCAAAAGGATTTTCACCGTAATTGGGGTCTTGTTCCTCTTCGTCAGCGTCTCGGTTCTTTCGAGCTCCCTTTTTAAACATTTCGCTGTTCAAAGAAAAACCAGTATTCAAGCGAGCAGAGGTCAAACGCAATAGTCCACCCCCATTATTGACGTTGAACGTATTGATACGTCTTCCATTGTTGTCGATGGCATAGGGGTCTAGAGTAGCTGCAAAATTTATAGGAACCTTTGGGATGATTTCCGTGGCACCATTCAAATTAATGGGACTCAACTTTAAGGAATCTGCTTCAAAGTTATAACTGGCCGACATCGTTAAGTTACTCAGTATTTTTACCTTCCGCGGTTCCAAGGCTGTACTGTC
>JBCBCH010000078.1:0-8847 GCA_038530835.1 Bacteroidota bacterium
ATTTGTGCGTGCATAAAAATGGTGGTTACCAAAAAATATCCGCCAGCTCCAAATTCAGGTTTTGAAGAATTTTTCCAATCAAGAAAATACCAATCGAAACCCCTGTTCTCTAAAGATTGAGGCAATTGTATATCTAAATCTTTTTTTTCAAAGATTTTTTTTTCAATATGAGCTAATCTAAAATATAGCTCATCAGCACTATGCTTTAGAGGAAAAAAATATTTGAATTCTTGCTCTTTTTTTATCTCTATTTCTTTATTTCTTAGGCTAGTTCTTATTGAAACGAAATAAGTTATAATAGCAGATATAACAGCAGTTACTACTGAGATAATAAATGTTATGAGTTCATTTTTCATTATGTCTTGCCATTAAGCACAACGGTCTCGGCTATTATTTCCTTCGCAACTCGGCCTTTTTAATTGTTGACAAATTTAAAGTTAGCAAGAAAACAACTAGTCCTAGTTGGTTACAATTATTGCTTGCAGATTGTGCCATTTTGTGAGTATTCTTCACCTGTATTTGAGGTCATGGTTGCAGTATAATACAAACAGTTACCTTCAATTTTTCTTTTTGAAACAACGATGCCATTATGGTGGTTAATCATTCTCTCGTCTTCATTCAGTTCCATTTTGGATTCGTCGTATTTAAGTCTGTAAGTGCATTCGTCAATCCATTGTATAATTTCGTATGCGGGTTCGCCATTGCCAACTTCATTAATCCATTCAGTTTGGGAGTTTCCTTTTCTTGAAATTACGGTACGGGTTACAAGGGAATCAAGACGAATAAGGTATGTTTCGATACTATCCTTTTTCTTCACGGTAAAGTTTTTAAGCTCTTCGGTAGTAGGAATGAAAAATTCACCTTTATGAAAATCTGTACAGTTTAGACTTTGGGCAAATAAGCAGGTTCCGTAGGATAGTTGTAAAACAAGAAATGCTACTATTTTTTTCATAGTTGTAAAAGTGTAAACTAAATTTAATGTGGTAGGTTTTCTCCTTTCCCCATAGGAACTTTTTAATCAACCCCCTCCCCCAAAAACTCCTCTAGCGTCATCTCAAACCCCGTAGCTATTTTTAGTAAGGTGAGCAATCTTGGGTTGGTTTTTCCATTTTCAATCATATAGAGTTGGGTGCGGCCAATGTCGCAATCAAACGCGAAAGATTTTTGGTCAAAACCCCGTTCCATGCGCAAGGTTTTGATGCGCTGACCCAGCTTATGAAGATATTCTTGCTCCTTCGTGTTCACTATACCGAATGTCAAGAATATATTCGTATATTGTGTTCGTTATAGCGAACAAACAAATGGAAAGTAGATTTATTGAGTCATCGAAAAACCCTGAGAAATCTGGTTTGAAATTGGACAGCAGCGGTGCGTCGGGTTTATCAGAATTAATTGAAGACATTTACGGCTCCGCCGAAGGATTAATCGACCATTTGCACTTGGCCATTGAAATGCTTTTCTACCTTGAAGACGACACCTTCGACAAACGGGAAATTCAAGCGGTGGTTTCTGCCCTCAAAGGTGTCATTGCCGCTTTGCAAGCACAAAAGGCCTAAACCTTCAAATAGGTTAGCTGCTGGTGGAAAGATGCTGTAAATTGAAATAGCGTAAAGCACTATCCAGGCTCCGCCTCCGAACCGCTTTCCAGTTTTAAGAGGCCCCGAAAGGCATCTTCTACGGTATTGCCTTCGTACAACACCTTGTATACTTCTTCCGAAATAGGCATGTGTACGTTATGGTCTCGAGAGAGTTCCATCACCACCTTTGCGGTTTTTACGCCTTCGGCTACTTCTGACATTTCCGCGATGATTTCATCTATTTTTTTGCCTTTCCCCAACTGAAAGCCTACATGCCGGTTTCTACTTTTGGGGCTGCTGCAGGTCGCTACCAAATCACCCATACCAGCCAAACCCGAAAAGGTGCGTCGCTTGCCACCCATGGCTGTACCCAAACGAGTCAGTTCCGATAAACCCCGGGTAATCACAGCGGCGCGTGTATTGTCTCCCGCATTGGCACCGTCACCCATTCCCGTGGCTATGGCCATGATGTTTTTTAAAGCGCCCCCCAATTCGCAGCCAATCACATCCGTATTCGTGTATACCCGAAAAAGTCCACAATTGAAAACACTTTGCAGTTTTTTGGCGATAATCTCGTCAACCATGGCAATAACGGCTGCTGCGGCTTGCCCGTTATGGATTTCCTTGGCCAAATTGGGTCCTGTGAGTACCCCAGCTGGGTGCCCTGGTAAAATCTCGCTGATGACTTCCGTCATCCGTTTTTTGGTGCCCATTTCCAAACCTTTGGACAGACTGACCACGGGTATCCATGGCCGCACATGGGGTTTGGCGGTTTCCAGTACTTGCCTAAAATTCTGAGAAGGGATGCCCATGACCAAAAGGTCGGCATCTTTTACGGTATCGGCGATGGAGGCGGAAGCCTTTAGGTTTTTGTTGAGCAAGGCACCGGGCAAGTATTTCGAATTGGTGCGTTGTTCGTTGATTTCTTTTACGGTTTCCTCGTTTCGGGCCCAAAGGGTTGTATCGGCATTGCGTGCGGTAAGCGAGGCCACGGTCGTGCCCCATGAGCCGCCACCCAATAATCCTACTTTTAATGGCATGCTGGTGTTGTTTAGTGTCGGTCCGGTGCTTGGTGCACCCCCGTCCCGAGTTAGTTATTCAATTCTGCAACGAAAAGGTCGCGTACCTCTTCGATGTATTGGTTTAAGTTTTTCAATTTCCAAAGTCCGGTTTCCACAGGGTCCAGCACTACCACTTCAATATGGGTCGGACGCAACATGGGCGAACCTTTGGATACCGCTTTGTAGGCATTTTTGATGACGATGGGCACAATAGGCACTCCAGCTTGTATGGCCAAATGGAAAGCCCCTTTTTTGAAAGGTCCCAATTCGGGCGTGCCACTACGGGTTCCTTCGGGAGCAATAGCCACAGAAATGCCATTTTTCAAGGCTTCCACTGCGGGTTTCATCGCCTCAATGGCCTTGGCTTTGTTGCTTCGGTCAATATAAATGGCGCCCAAGGCTTTGAATATGGGTCCGATGGGCGTGCGTTCCAGTTCCTTTTTGGCGACGCCGGTGAAGTCATTGCGGAGCAGTTTCATGATAATAAAGAAATCTGCCGCACTTTGGTGGTTGAAGCAAAATACCGCCGGACGGAAATCCGTCAGGTTTCGTTTTCCTTTTACAGAAATTTGAAGTCCCGCAAAGCGGGTGCCCAAATCCCCAATACTGGCAAAGGTGGCGTTGGCCCCTTTCTGTTTGGATAGGGTCGCTAAGCCTGTTAGCGCGCCTTTTAACGCAGAGGGATAAATACTGGCCACGGCCAAGCTCGTACGAAGGCCGTTTACAATGGGTTTTTCACCCGGTTCTTCAAAACGAAGGATGGGCCAATCGTTTTCAAAAGCGACTTGCGAAAGTCTGTTATCAGGGTTGGTCGCTACCGGTTTCCCCACAATCTTAAAGAGCGGATAGTCGTCAAAACTGTCTGAGTAAAAATAACTTTTAGAGAGGTCGATGTCATTGGCCTTGGCAAACGTTCTTGCTGCTCTGGCCTTGCCTTCGCCCCAACACATTTCAGAAATACGCCCCGTAAACTTGCCGTTTTTAACTTCCATGCGGGTACCGTAAACTTCAGTAATCCCTAAATTTTTTGCTACGGGATTGATTTGGTACATCGTCGCTGCGGAAATAATCACTACACGATGGCCTTTCTCCATATGCTTTTTGACCAACTCTCGCGATTCTGGATAAATCGTATGGGTCAAGAATTCATCGAAAACCTCTTGGCCCAAGGTGGCAAAAACCTTTTCTGGGATGCCTTTTACGCCCATGGCGGCAATTTTGGTCAATATCTCAAAATCACGGTTCCCGAAAGAGAACACCAAAGCCGTCATGAATTGGGTGATGTATTCCGTTGCCGTGGTTTCGCCGCTGAGTAAACGGGTGCGCATAAAGCGTTTGGCCGAAAAGTCGTTGATGAGCGTTCGGTCCAAGTCAAAATACGCCGCAATATGTGGGCCTTCCTCTTCTTGTTCCAAATCCTTTTTGGAACGTGTAGCTTTGGCGGCTGGCACCAAGATGTTTTGACTGGCCATGCGACCCAAGCTTCTTTTGCTGGGTTCTACCTCGATTTCTTTTAGATAGGCCAAACGGGTGGTAAGGTCGTCCAATTGGTCCATCCAATCTTCCAACCCTTTGGTATTTTGTTTTTGATTTTTAAGACCTAAACCGGCATTTTCCGCAAAGCGATAGGCATTTTGCAAAAAGGGTTTAGCCACACTCCCGAGGCGGGTGATTCGGCTTTGCCAATGCAGTTCCTTGCCTTTGAACATGCAGAGTTGCAAAAAGTCTTCTTCCGTGAAGACGTAATCTTCATCCCAATGGCTTAGGGTATGGCACACGACTTTGTCCGCCTCGATATACGACAAGAGCAAGGCTCGGGAAATAAAGAGGTCTTGCTTTTTCAGGATTTCAGAGATATCCTGTTTTGGGTCTGATAGAATTTCGCGCCAATTTTTATCAAAGCGTTGGAGTTCTTCCTCAATTTCGGCACTGAACTTGGCTTTGTTGGTGTAGAAGAATTCAAACTTAAAGAGGTTGCGCAATCGCATGATTTCTTCCCAAAAATGTACGATGCGGTCCGGTGAGGTGTCATCCTTGATTTTCACCAAAGCCATTTCCACAAAGGCGGAATGGTAAAAATGTCCTGCCGCCATATTGGCGTAATAGGTGGCCACCAAATACTCCGAAGAAATGATGCTGTATTGTGCTTTTTGACCCGCTCTGCTTTTTTGCACGATATGGGCTCCCTGCAATAAGTTCAACGCTTTTTGCACGCTCACCGCGATGGGATTCCCGCGGTCTATCAAAGCATCGGCCTGTTTTTTGCCAACCAACTCCATCAGTTTTTTGACCTTGAATTCGATTTCTTTTTTCGTCAAAGCGAAATCGTTCAACAGTACATTGCAAATCAACGAAACGGTGGATACCGGAGTGATTTGCGACATTTGATTGATGACATCAAAGGCAAAATAGGGGAGGGTATCCTTGCTTTTATAGCTGTCATCGCCAAATTGCGGTACCACCACGTTATGGGTTTCGTCAATCTCAACCGGGTCGCCAAAACGAATGGCGGCTCGCCCAAAGTTGTTGCCCAAGCTTCGCACATACTTGAGTCCTTCGGCCAGGTCTTCTGATTTTTTCTGGGCACCCTTGGCTTGTTCCGTCATTTCCTTTACGTCAGGAATAAGGTCATACGCAATCGAAACCGGAACATACTTTACCGCCTTTGTGCTTTGCTTCTCCGCATCCATGATATACTTCAAAATACCCATTTGCGGATGCAATATTTTCCCCGTTCGGGAACGGGTACCTTCAATGTTCCAAGTAAGGTGGTCGCCATGGTCAATGATGCTGGCGATGTAATGTCTTAGCGCAATTTTGTAAACGGGATTGTCCTTAAAGCTGCGCCGAATGAAAATAATGCCAGCACTATTGCCCAATTGCTTCAATCCGGGAAACGCCAGATTGATGCCTCCAAACGAGTAGGGAACGGGCATCCCAAAACGGGATAGGGTAGAAATCAAGACCAACGTATCCAAATAGGTTTTGTGGGTCATGATAAAGGCCACGGAGTTCATCCGCATCAACTGCATCAATTTTTTGATGCCTTTGGGGTCTACATCTATCTTTTCGTTGTAGGCCCTTGAAAGAATGTAATCGAAACTTTTTACAGACGCTATTTTGGCCAATGGATGTTGACGCGCATGCAGTTCCTTGATGTATTCGGCTGCTTCTTTTTGAACCTTTTTAAGGTCTAATTTATGGTCCTTGGCCGTTTGCTTTAGCGCTTCTTGAAATCCCGAATCATTGATTATACTGTCCATGCGTATCGAATAGGCCTGACACCTAATTTAAGAAAAACAAACTTCTCCTTTTCTTGTTCCAGTAAAAAGGATATAGAATCCGCTCAATATTGGAGGTCGTATCCTTTATGGTTTTGCCTTGAATGTTTGCGCTTAGGGCGTTGGCGGTAATCATTAACACGCTTACATTGGCCCCTAAGCCAGAATGGCTGCCATACACCTCAATGTTTTTGATGTCGTCCCGATAGGTTTCCGCCTCCATGCAATGCTTCCAAGGCAATAAGCCATCGGTTTTGGTGTAAATACAGGTAATCGGTACGTTGGGGATAGGTTCCAGCTCTTGGATAAAACGTTTGTTGCGTTCTTTCAGCGATTTTCCGCGGAAGAACTCCAAAATACCACTTACCGGAGTCTTCATGTCCATCACACCCCAAACCGGTGACCCAATGGTCACGATTTGTTCAACCTGGTCGGGATGTCGGTTCGCCATGATTTTGGCAAAAATGCCGCCGCCGCTCCAACCTACTAGGTTCACCTTTTGCCCATGTTCTTGATAGATGTCAAATAGCTTTTCTTCCAATCGCGGGATATAGTGAGACTTTATCATGTTGAATCCTTGTTCCCATTTGTAGGTTTTGAAGCCCAACGAGGTCAAATACCGACGCACAAAGGAGGTGGAATAGTCATCACCCAAATAGGGCGGAATAAGCAATACAGGTCGGCCGTCACCTTTGATGCGCTTGGGAATAAAGGGATAAATACAATAAATGGAAGACCACTCAACCAACGACCGGCTCTCCAAAATGATATTAAAGAGTGGAGGTTGTGGTATTTTTTGGTTGATGAGCTCGATTTCATGTTCAAACTTTTCCAAAATATCCATGGAAAGCTCTTTGGCCTCGGCCTTGTCGTTCCCTACCATATCATGGGTTACATTTCGAAGCAAGGTAAGGATGGTAAAGTACTCCCTACTGGGACCCAGTTCATCACAAATACGAACACATTCATTGAACAGAAATTTGATGTCTTCTTCGACTTTTTCCAAGGCCTTTAGCTCGGGTGGCATTTGGGAAGCAAACGGATGAACGCTGAAATTGTCCGTGATGATTTTCCGGATGACCGAAGGGGACAAGCCGTTCAGGGTGCCCAAAAGGGTAACGAATTTGGTAAATGTGAGGTATAATTGTTGTTTGTCTTCCATGTGTTGATTAAGGAATATGGGTGTTCAGCCATGTAAGGATGTCGTTTTCGACTTCCTTGCTGTTTTTTTCGTTCAGCATTTCATGTCTGCCTCCTTCATATAAATTAAAAGTAAGTTCGGTATTGCCGTACTTTTTGTAGTTTTCCGCTACTTCGGTGACCCCTTTGCCCATTTCGCCCACAGGGTCTTTATCTCCCGAGAACATCAATATGGGAAGTTCATCAGGGGTGTTGGCAAAAGCGCTGGTTTTGTTCAGTTCCTTGGAGTTGGTCAAAATATCGGCAAAAACCCCAATGGAAAAATTCTCGATGCGATACGGGTCCGCTTCAAAAGCATCAACTTCGGCTTCGTCGCTGCTAATCCAGTCCAATTTGGTACGGTTGGGCTTGAATTTCTTATTGAATTCATCAAAGAAGAAGGCGCGCAAGGTTTCGTTGCTGCGTTCCCGACCACGAAACACACTAACCACTTTGGTGCTGGCCAATCCAAAATGGCCAAGGCCTTTGATAAAATTGGCCGTACCGGATAAAATCAAGGCATCAATGCCCTCACCATGTTCCAAAACATATTTTCGACTTAACAGCGAACCCATGCTATGCCCAAACAGAATGAATCGCGCACCAGGGTTTTCCCTTCGCATGAGCTGGGTGAGTTCGTTCATGTCCGATACTACATCTTCGAAGTAATCGGTGCCTTCATAGTACCCGTACAAGCGTTTGATTTCGGCCGTTTTGCCATGCGCCCTATGGTCGTTGGCGTAAACGGTAAAACCTTCTTTTTGCAGGCGATTGGCGATACGGTCATAGCGACCTGCATGTTCCCCTACGCCATGCGCAATTTGTATGACACCCCTACTTTTCTGGGGGTCATACGCCTCCCATTTATAGTAGCAGATAATCTCGCCATCCGCGGCCGTAAAGGTGTTGGTTTTAAAATGCATGTTTATCGTGCTAAAAAGGCCTTCAGGAATTTGGTGAATTTCCCCTTGTCCGTTGCCGTGCCGGTTAATTTTAACCGTTGTTGGATTTTTAACTCATCAAAAAGAAGCTTCTTTTTGTAAAGCGCATATAGGTTGGCATCTTCGATATCCAAGACCGTTTTGGGGTCGAGGTTTTTTGTTTTTTTGACGGTAGCGGGTTCCGTGCTGAGGTCAATTTCCCAGCATTCACTTCGCGCACCCAAATCCACATTGATATGATAAATGCCTTTGAATTTTTTAACAAGGGCAGTTTCTTTCTTTACGTAACGTTTCAAGGCATTGAAGAAGACCGTGCTTTCGCTTTTTTGCGGTGCTTCTTTTTTATCGGCGCTCTTGTTTTTTGCTTGGGTCAATATCAATTGCTCCAATTCGTTGGCCGACTCCCTGATATATCTAGAAAACACATAGGCATCGGGCATGGTTTTCGCGTCAGAAGTGGTGGTAATACTAATGACCCCATTGTAACTGAACGCCGCAATAATCAATCCAAAACCATCAACAACTGGGGTTAGGCCGAACATGGCCACTACTTTATGGCCATTCAAATACAAAAGATTTCTTGGTCCAGGAACATTGGTAATCGTAACGTTAAACGGCGGTCTGTGCAAATCCTTGATGTTGTATTTGCTGTATAAACCTGCAGCAAGATTGGCAAGTCCGAAAGGCACAGCATCCGCCATTTTCGACAGGGTTTTGGCTCCCATGGTCTTATGTCTTGATTTCCCCAACATGGTTTGTTCTTGAATGTATTCCAAACGTTCCAGAGGGTCGTCAATATGCGTCGCCA
>JBCBCH010000079.1:0-8813 GCA_038530835.1 Bacteroidota bacterium
GCGGACCGACCTATGATGGATTGGATTAAGGAACTTTCTGAAGTTGCGGGTTATGTGGTTGCAATTGGAGATTGTGCTACATGGGGAGGTATTCCCGCAGTACCACCAAATCCAAGTGAGTCTACTGGACTGCAATTCCATAAAAAAGCCAAAGGGGGTTTCTTGGGAGCAGATTATGTTTCTAAAGGTGGACTGCCCGTAATCAATGTGCCTGGATGTCCTGCACATCCAGATTGGATTACTCAAATTTTAGTAGCCATAGCTGTTGGAAGAATTGGAGATGTTCTTATTGATGAATACCATCGCCCGAAAACCTTCTTTACCAACTTCGTACAAGATGGTTGTACCAATGTGACCAACTTCGCCCAAAAAGTAGATGGCGGATTTGGTAGACGTGGCGGATGTCTCTTCTATGAGGTAGGATGTAGAGGTCCAATGACCCGAGCAAGCTGTAACAATATATTATGGAATAGGCAATCCAGTAAAACCCGTGCCAACCACCCTTGTTTGGGTTGCACCGAACCTGGCTTTCCGCACAATGACCTTCAAAAAGGAAGTGTTTTCAAAACCATGAAATATTTGGGCTTTTTGCCTAAAGAAGTTCCTACCGGTAGAACCAAATTGGCCTACTACATGGAAGCAGGATTCCAAAAAGTGATGCCCAAGAACAACCGCATAATGGAAGCTTCCAAATAATCGTCAACTAACTAGATAAGACAAAATGGCTGTTAAAGAATTGAATATTTCTCCTGTTGGTCGTGTCGAGGGAGATTTGGATGTAAAAGTATACATCGACGAAGGAAAAGTGACCAAGGCCCATACGCAAGCAGCAATGTTTCGTGGGTTCGAAAAAATAATGGCGGGGAAAGACCCCCAATCGGGATTGATTGTTACCCCACGTATTTGTGGTATTTGCGGTGGTTCACACTTGTATTGTGCTTCATCAGCCTTAGATACGGCTTGGGGCACGCAACTTTCGCCGAATGCTTTATTGCTACGAGCAATAGGACAGGCTACGGAAACCATTCAGAGTATTCCAAGATGGTTTTATGCCATCTTCGCTACGGATATGGCGAATAAGAAGTTTGCCAACAAACCACTGTATAAAGAAGTGGTGAAGCGATGGTCAGCGTATGTGGGTGAGACTTTTCAAGTGGGATTAACTGCTAGTGGACTTCCTGTTCAAGTGTACGCACTTTTCGGAGGACAGTGGCCCCATTCGAGTTATATGGTGCCTGGCGGTGTGATGTGTGCACCCACCCTAAAGGATATCACAAGAGCCTACGCTATCATGACCCAATTCAAAAACGATTGGTTGGAACCAGTTTGGTTGGGTTGCACTATTGAAAGGTACATGGAAATCAAGTCTTGGGAAGATATGTTGGCATGGTTGGAAGAAAGCGATTCCCACAAGAATAGTGATTTAGGACTTTACATCAGAGCAGGTCTTGAGTTTGGTTTGGACAAGTTTGGTAAAGGAGTTGAGAAGTTCTTGGCTTTTGGAACCTACTTGCATAAAGACATGTATAACAATCCTACGATTGAAGGGCGAAACAAGGCTTTGATTAGTCCAAGTGGATTCTTCGACGGGGAGAATTGGCATGAATTTGACCATTTGAAGGTCAGTGAACATGTGAAGCACTCTTGGTTTGGTGATCAAGAAGATGGGTTGCACCCATGGGATGAACCGATTCCAACTCCAGTAAAATCCCAACCGCTACACCATTCCGATTTTGATGGAAAGTACAGTTGGGCAAAAGCGCCAAGATACGATGGTTACGCGGCAGAAGCTGGACCTTTGGCACGCTGCATCATGGCTGGTAATCCGGCGAATCTTGAACATCAAATTAGAGACCCATTCTTTATTGATGCGTATCGCAAATTAGGTGGAGCAAGTGTATTCACCCGTGTTTTAGCGAGAGTTCACGAAGCACCAAGAATCTATCAATTAATTAATGAGTGGCTAGGTCAGATTGATTTGGATGGCGACTTCTACAATAAACCAGTAGAAAAAGACGGAAAAGGCTTCGGTGCTACTGAGGCAGCTAGAGGTGCCTTGGCACACTGGATTGAGGTAAAAGACGGTGTTATCAAAAACTATCAAGTAATGGCGCCTACCACATGGAATGTAGGTCCGAACGATGGCAATGATAACCCTGGGCCTATCGAAGCTGCTTTGGAAGGAACCGATATCGAAGATGTGAAAGACCCCGTTGAAGTGGGTATGGTAGCTCGTTCGTTCGATTCATGCTTGGTATGTACGGTACATGCGCATGATGAAAAGAGCGGTGTTGAACTTTCAAAATTCAAGATTTAGAAAGAGGAACGTTAAACAAAACCAATGCAAATAGAGACCTGTTGGACCCGCAGTGGCCCAACAGGTCTCACTTTTCAAAAACCAATAAGAAGAAGGAAATATGAAAACGGCCATAATGGGTTTTGGAAATCCGGTTAGAAGCGATGATGCTATCGGTATTTATGTAATTGAAGAACTTCACAAAAGCATTGGCAGTACTGATGATGTGAGCCTTTTTGACATGGGAACCGCAGCCTTTGAGGTGCTTTTTGGATTGAAAGGGCATGACAAAATAATCTTAGTAGACGCCGTAATCAATACCAACGAACCCATTGGTACTTTGTTTAAGGTTCCTGCGGAAGAAGTATTGCGTGCTCCAGAAGAAGACCCCATGGTTTTCCTTCATGGAATGAAGTGGGACCAAGCCCTTTCTTATGCCAAAAAGATTATGGGAGATTCTTATCCCGAGGATATAAGCGTATATCTCATTGCTATAGACAATACAAAATTGGAGGTAGACTTAAGCCCAACGGTGAAAGAGGCGGGAGATAAAGTAGTAAACCACATTATGCATGAACTTAAAACACTCAAGGTATCATGAGTTCCGATGTGGTTTTGCGGTCATCCCATGTGCTTTTACAAGCGGAACTTGTGCAAAAAGTATTCCAGCAAATTCATTATGCCTACGTGACGTATGTAAAGGAAAAAGAACACCTCTTGGTCACTCCAGTAAGCAGTCAGTGGTTTGTAAAAGTCTATGAACCCACGCAGTTCTTGTTAAAGGACCGAAACTTACAAGGCGATAAGGTTCTCGCCATTCGGGAAATATTTATTGATAATGATTTAGATACTACAGACCGAGAACTAAATTATGAATGGATTGAAAAAACCAATCTTCTCAAAATTTCGGTATGAAGGAAAGGGGAAAAGATGATGATGCCTGGTTGCAAGATGCCGAAGTACAGACTCGAATTGAAGAAGAACGGGGAAGATGGGTAGTATCGTTGGTTTTTATTGATACCAAAGACCCATCACGAGTATTGGTGAATGAAATTGCGGATTATAGGTCAAAGCGCTTAGCTGAAATTGCAGCTTTGAATATGAAACAAACGGCAGAGAAAGACCCAAGGGGCACTCAAAAAGTGAAAAAGGATGATTACGATATTAACAACAACTGAGCACGAATTCCATATCAAGGAAATCATTGATTCGGTCGACCGCTTAAATGAATTGGTTCAAGTTTCGACTCTGGATACACCTTTGATAAAAAGTGATAAGGTACTTCGTGTAGAGAATGGGGAAATCTCATCAACTATTGATTGGTTCGATACCGAACCTCCCTATCTTTTTGCTTCTGTGGAATTGAATGAAGGTAATTTGTTGTCACTACTTTTCTATAAAATAGGGAACGAGCAACAAGCCTTTCACTACATTTCTGAATCGAATACCATATACAAACATCTATTGTTAGCCACCAAACTCAAGTTTGGTTATGAAATCGAATTAGAAGAGCTATCCAATTTGAGCGCACACAACCAAGCTATTCTTTATCATTACGGCAATCTTTCTCCAAGAATCAGTTTAAATGAGCTGCGAGAACTTTATGCAAATGCCCTTCAGCAGGCTAGTAGTGCCGATGTAAAAAGCTACACGGCCAAACACTATCTGAATCTTCTGTTGGATGCTCAATTGTTTGAAGATACTATAGTGGCGAGTGAAACCTTCCGTAAAGAGGCAAAATCTGAGGCCGCCCAAATAGCTATATCGATTCAATGGTGTACCGCTAGCTTCAAAAATTTACAGCTTCCCTACGATTCGGATAGACTTAAAAACATTCTGGCAAAACAGGAAGAATGCATTCAATACCTTCAATCACATGAGCTACATTTGAATGCAGCCCTATTGGCCATGGAAGCCTGTGATGGTGCTAATTTTCTAGGGGACTTTCCTTTGGCCAAGGAACACATCAATACAGCCATTAAAACGTTTAAGGAAGAGGAGGCAACTGAGTTTTTAGGTGAGGCAGGCTTGAAGAAAGCGCATCTTCTTTACCATTGGTCAAAGAACGGAAGTCCGCAGTATTACAAAGCAGCAATTAATGCATTTCAAGACACTTTGAAGGTCTTCAAAAAGGATGCTTATCCCGATTACTTTGCTGAAGTCCAACATTCCTTGGCACTCATCTATTCCGAGATTCCTGCTTCTCCAGATGAAAAACCCATGTGGACGGCATTTTGTGCTTCGGCCTTTAAGGAAGCATTGGAGTTTTACAAAAAAGAATCTCATCCGTATGAGTATGCCATGGTCTGTCATAACTATGCTACGGCTTTAATGGATTTTCCTCCCGCAAAATTGCACAACAATCACGAAAAGGCCTATGGTCTTTTTGAAAAGGCTTTGGAAATCCGTACGGCTGAAAAATATCCTACGGAAAGAGCTTTGACCTTGTTGAATCAATTGGAGTTGGGGTGGCTGATGCACAATGAAGATGGAAAACAGGAAGAAGAAAGATTAGAATCTATGCGAAAAAAGGCAGAAGAAGTTGCCTCTTTGGTTACTGATGAAAATCTACTGGACCGTGCCAAAGAACAACTCGAAAAATTAGAAAGATTAAAGACGATAATTTAAACCTATGCACGAGACATCCATAGTAAATAGCATCATGAGAACTTTGGAAATGGAGTTTGAAAAGGAGAAACTCGATAAGATGAAATCCATTCACCTAAAGGTAGGGATACTTTCGAATATCGAACCCAGGTTGCTACATAATGCCTACAGCGCATACCATATGATGCATCCGGAATATAGTGCTGTTACATTGAATATAGAATCCACAGAGCTCAAAATTCAATGTGAGGTCTGCAATCATATCACCAGGATTAAAAATTATCGGTTCCTCTGTGAAAACTGTGGACGACCGAGCAAGAATATCATACAAGGAGAAGAATTGTTAATACATAAAGTTGAATTTGAAGATTAAATCATGATAGAAAAGTCACCCAAAACCGCTAGAGGTACCGTACAGTGTGAGAACACTAACATTCATTTGTTAAAGGCCAACGATTTTGTTGCGGATATCATCCGTAAAGAAGTTGCCAAGACCAAAACTCTTTTGATCAATGTAACCTCTTCGCCAGGAAGTGGCAAGACCACTTTGATGCAGAAGACTGCTGAAAAGTTGAAAGACAAAATCAACATGGCTGTTATGGTCGGAGATTTGGAAACGGAGCGTGATGCCGAACGTATTCGAGAGACGGGAATTCACGCCCTTCAAATCGTTACTGGGGGTATTTGTCACTTAGAAGCGCAGATGGTACATCAAGTACTAGATAAGTTTGATTTGGAAAACTTGGACCTATTATTCATTGAGAATGTTGGGAATTTGGTTTGCCCTGCCTCTTTCGATTTGGGAGAAGACTACCGAGTGACCCTATTGGCCACTACAGAGGGGGATGACAAACCCAAAAAGTATCCGAAAATGTTTTTGACCACGGATTTAATGCTGGTCTCCAAGTCGGATTTATTGCCATATCTACCCTTTACGTTGGAAGCAGTTACAAAAGATGCTCTAGAGGTAAATCATGAACTGGAAGTCATCCAGATTTCTTCCCTAACCGATGAAGGTATTGATGAATGGTGTGCTTGGTTAGTGGAAAAAATAAATGATAAGAAAGGCTTTTAAGCCGAATGCTTAAAACCTTTAAAATACAGGTAGGTGGTCAAGTACAAGGAGTTGGGTTTCGTCCCTTCGTCTTTAACCTGGCCCGAGAACACCAATTAAAAGGTACGGTAAGTAATAATGCCAAAGGAGTATTGATTTATGCGAAAGGAACAAGTGAAGAACTAATGAGTTTTATGGAGGACATTTTGGAAAAAGCACCGGATGTTGCTATCATCCAAAATCATTCTATAGATCAAATCGAATCCAAGGATTTCGAGAACTTTTCCATTGTCCCTTCCCAAAAATCAGAAAAAGTAGCGATACCCCTTACGGCGGACTTTGCTATTTGCAGCTCTTGTAAAAAAGAAATTCAAGACCCAACTAATCGCAGATATCAATATGCCTTTACCACTTGCACACAATGCGGTCCTAGGTATGCCATCACACAAAAATTCCCTTTTGAACGAGCGCACACCACAATGAACCAATTCACTATGTGTGAGAGTTGTGTAATTGAGTATGAAAACCCTAAGGATTCCAGATTCCATTCCCAAACCAATAGTTGTGAGGATTGTGGAATAAAGATGCAGCTAATAGCGCATTCTGGAGAACCAATTCCTCTCGAAAATGCAAGAGAGATATTGGGTACGGTTGCTCGTTTCCTAAAGGATGGAGCCATTGTCGCTTTGAAAAATACCAGTGGTTACCTTTTATGTGTGGATGCCACAAATCCTGAAGCCGTTAAGAAATTGAGACAAAGAAAACAGCGTCCAACAAAACCGCTTGCCCTTCTCTATTCAAGCATAGAAAAAATCCAGGAAGCCTTCAAAGTATCTAGCTACGAACAGAAAGCGCTGGAATCAAGAGTCTGTCCTATTGTGCTTTTGGATACCAAGCAGAAAACAAAAGGATACCTAGCTGAGGAAGTAGCTCCTGGACTCGACCGGTATGGGGTAATGTTGCCATCAAGTGCATTGTTAACATTACTTTCTATAGAAGCACAAATCCCTTTGGTGGCAACAAGTGGAAATATTCACGGTTCACCTATCCTATCTTCCGAAAAAGAGGCCAAAGAAAAGTTGAGCGCTGTAGCGGACTACTTTTTGAACCATAACTTGGAAATTGTTTTTCCTCAAGATGATTCGGTAATGCATTTCGCGGATAAGAAACGAATTTTGTTGCGTCGTTCCAGAGGATTGGCTCCTAATCTTATGGGATACACGCCCAAATCCAACGAGAGGGTATTGGCCATGGGAGCACATTTAAAAAGTACGCTGGCCTTTATCCCAAATGGACACACTTACGTGAGTCCTTATTTTGGAAATTTAGATTCTTACGAGGTACTCCAGCGTTTTACGGACACCCTGCAACGTTATACCCAACTATTTGAAGAATTACCTGAAGTGGTTTTGGTAGATAAGCATCCTGCTTACCAAAGCACGATTTTAGGAAAAGAACTCGCCACAAATTGGAAAGTTCCCGTGGTTGAGGTGCAACACCATAAAGCCCATTTTGCAAGTGTTTTGGCAGAGCATGATTTACTTGAAACTACAACACCTGTTCTCGGATTGATTTGGGATGGGACTGGTCTCGGTGACGATGGCATGATTTGGGGCGGAGAGTTTTTTGTGTATCAGAACCATCAAATGGAACGAAGGGCCCACTTTGAATACTTCGACACCTTGGCCGGAGATAAAATGGCCAAGGAACCTCGATTGTCATTGTTCAGTTTAGTCAATTCTGAGGCTGAAGTCGAAAGCAAGTTTTCAAAGGCTGAAAATAAGATTTACCAAAAACTGAAGGAGAATTCAAAACTCAAAACATCATCTGTCGGTAGATTGTTTGATGCTGTTGCTTCTTTGTTGGATGTATTGGATGTCTCCACCTATGAAGGAGAAGCTGCGCTACTTTTGGAAAATCTCGCATGGCAATACCGAGGGGAATGTATTGATTTATTGGGGGGGGAATCCTTTGAAAACGTTCCTTCCAAATCAATCATAGACCGCTTACTTACCTTGAAAAATCAGGAAGAATCAAAAGCGAAGCTAGCAGCCAGTTTCATTTATACGCTAGCAAGAGTGGTGATTAAAATGGCAAAGACTTTTGAAATTTCAACCATTGCCTGTAGCGGGGGTGTATTTCAAAATCGCTTATTGGTACAGACTTTATTGGATATGGCCAAAGAAAATGACATTACCTTCCTTTTCCATAAGGAGATGTCAAGTAACGACGAAAATATAGCATTGGGCCAATTGGCCTATTATCAAAACATAAAAGAATAAGTTATGTGTTTAGCGATTCCTGGAAAAATTAAAAGTATTAAGACCATTCACAATGGTCTGGTGCGAATGGCCAAGGTCTCCTTTGGGGGGATTACCAAAGAGGCAAGTTTGGAGATGCTCCCGGATGCAAAAGTGGACGATTACGTATTGGTTCACGTGGGTGTCGCAATTAGCAAAGTGGATGAAGAAGAGGCCCAAAAAACGTTCAGCTATTTGGAAGAAATTGGAGAGTTGGGCGAATTGGAAGATGTGGACGAATATTTACCCAAAAAAGAATAAAACGAGCAGCTATGAAGTATCTATCAGAATACCGGGACCCGGAATTGGCAAAAAAATATTTGGAGGAAATCAAGAATACGGTTTCAAGACCCTGGTCCATTATGGAAGTTTGCGGCGGACAAACCCACAGCTTGGTCAAGAACGGAATCATTGAGATGTTACCGAAAGAAGTCACCATGATTCACGGCCCAGGTTGTCCGGTCTGTGTCACTCCTTTGAATTTGATTGACAAGGCGGTGCACTTGGCGTTGGAAAAAGGAGTCATTCTATGCTCATTTGGAGATATGCTTCGCGT
>JBCBCH010000080.1:0-8811 GCA_038530835.1 Bacteroidota bacterium
GCCTATCCATCAATGATTTGATTTCCTTTAGTAGGGACTCTAATGAAAGTTCTTCTTCAATTCCATTATTAGAATAATTCACAATAAGTTTTTCTAGGCTATCTAATTTCCTTACTTGGCTTGTTAACTTTAGAATATTAAAAGTAATTAGGAAAACAGAAAACAAAATAATTTGGTTCCTCATAATCTTGATTTTAATTAAATGTAGAAAAGAAGATTAGAAGTAAGACTAACGGTTTTTCCAAGATTTTAATTGAGTATTAAATTAGTTGGTTGCTATTAATTTAATAAACCTTTGGTTCAAAGTTCATAATAAAGCGACAAGTATCTCAGACCAAAAATTGCTAAAACCAAAAATAGCAGTAAACTACTAGAGCCATTTTTTGTATCGGGAAAGGATAGAAATTAAAAAGCCAGTACTAAAATTTAATACTGGCTTTAAGATTAATTAAATTGAAACAATCACATTCTTTGAATTGGTCCGGTACCGTGCGCCATCATCACGGCTGGATTATATCCGCCTCCGTTAGCAGAGGCCTGACCTGGCATCGCATTGGGATTCCAACTGCCAAAACCTCTTCCGCTTCCAACACTATACATTCCTAACGCATCATTCACAAGTGTTCCAATAGAACCACCATTTACACTTTCGATCTCGTTCGGTTCCAAAACGTTCACTTTGGCTTCCAATGCTTTTAAATTCAATCGTTTCATAGTTTATTTACTTTATGATTAATAATTACTCATAAGATAATAAAAACAAGGGATGACTTCATTTCTTACATAGCATATATCTATTGATTTATCTTAAACTTATGATTTACTTACAAGTGTATTAACTTCCTATTGCTCTTATTTAATTTTTGTTTTAGAAAAAAGGGTCCCCAAAAAGAGAACCCTTTACCATGACATGTCTTTTGATACTGGGGCTTACGAAATTCATAAATGGCATTGCACAATGGTTTGCTATTCATTTTAACTCCACAATGCGACAAAACCTCATTCGCCTATTTTGGACTGTCAAACAAGATTTTGAAAAGCACCTGATGCCAACTTCCCTTTATGACCCAGGTGCCGTCTTCGGAAACCAACTCATAAAACCAATTTTGGAAAAAGCCAAACTGATGTTATTTTTCTCCGAATTACTTTCAAAATCTATAACTCAACTAAAATTCAAAATATCATCGACCCTTCGTTGAGGAACAAGAGATAACTTAACTACTAACACCACCAATGTATTGGGAACCTATCTAAGGAGAGTCCCAATACTGGGAGATGTCAATTTTTGGGACCGATTTACTGGGTTTGAACCAATCGATTTTTTTGGTAAGCGGATGGGGATTGTCCAGTTTTTTCCTTGAAGATGCGAAAGAAAGCGGACTTGGAATTAAAACCTGATTCCAGTCCTATGGCCGTCATGGTGTACCGATTAAACGATGCGTTCCCGAGCAATTGAATGGCTTCTTCTACCCGAAACGCGTTCAAGTAGTGCGCAAAGCCAATGTTCCCTTCTTGGTTCAAAAGACGGGAGAGATGACTGGGACTAATCCCCAATTGTACTGCAACCGATTCCAAAGAAAGTTGGGAGTCCAAATACAGTTTGTCTTCTTTCATCAACTTTTCCAACTGTTTCAAATGCGGGTTTTCCCACGTATCTTTTTCGTCGGATTTTGGCGTTTTGGTAGCATCTTGCCGAATCTTTTTCCGTTCCAACCAAAGTTCAAACTTGTAGCGTCCGGCATATCCCAGCCAATAAATCAAGAAGGACATCACAATCCACAAGAACGCGAACCACTCCCAATCTGTGGTGAAAAAGACCATCTGCGCCGTACCGTAACCCCATATCAAAGTGGTGAAAAGCAGCAACAAGAGTGTAATCCTTAACCAATTCACACTACGTTTGACCTCTTTATTTCCTATTAAGCGCTTTTGCCGATAGGTATACGTCAGTTTAAGCGAGTAAATCAAAACAATAAACGTCATCAACACCCCGAAAACTTCTTCCAAATTCCAAACAAAAACTTTTGTTGGAGAATACGCACTGGACGTGGTTATACGCAGATAGACATCGGCGAGATAAAAGGAAACGAATGGAAAAAAGATGAACCATTGCCATTTATGAATGGGCACTTCTGGTTCCAAGAAGGTCTTTACGAACATCAAAATCAGCGCTGGGGCCAAAGTCGCCACAGGTACATATAAGTAAAGGGACATCTCTTGTTGGGTAATAACGCCCATTTCTGGCAGCATGTACTGAAAGTTGCTGTACGCGATGGCGGCTACCAATAACGCCAAAAAGACCAGGCAACGATACCGCTTTTTATAAACTGCCAAAACGGTACCGGAGAAAATGAAACCTTGTTTTCTCAAGGAAACCCTTCATAAGATCTTTGCGCTTAGTCCGGTTAAGCTTCAATATAGAAGTAGAATTCACTGCTAATTCTTGCATAGAACGAAAAAGCATTAGTATTTTTGAATGCCTCCCCCAAATTGTATACACCACAACCTTTATGAAGTGAAATTCGCAAGGGTTGCGGTTTGTCGATTAATCTCAAAAATAATTGTGATACGGCATTGGAATCTGTAGCTTGATGTTATATCTGGATGTAGGGCCAGTACAAATTTTAAAAAATGCAGCCACTTTTACCCCGTAACCGGTAACATCAATTTTGAATTCGTTCTCCCTTCCGGGTCAGCTGTCGGGGCGGCTGCTTTTTTTAAAGTTCTTTTTCCAGCAAGTGGTTCAAGGCCGCTACGGTATCTTCAATTTCGCGACGCTTCATAAATGCAAAAAAATGTAGCTTGGCTTTCTTTTCCATCAGGTTTTGCTGTAGTTCCAACACGTGCTTTCGATTGTAAACGCCTTGGGCAATGAGTTTTTGCTTAATCTCATCGACATATTTGGACTTGGGACTGGAAAACGTTCGGGATACTATTTTTTTCAAGGGGAAGTGAAATCAAATTCGAATTAAACCGAAGTGTAAGGTACGGTGCATCTTATTGAAAAATCCATTTTAACATGTTTTTTCGACAAACCACAGCAGGTGATTCCCTTCAACAAGTTGAACTGCAAAAAACATCGATAAACCGCTATCGGATTAGGGGTGTCAAAGATTTTCAAGATATGTTGAAGGCGGGCAACCCATAATCTGTTTGAAGGATTTATTGAAAGTCGATTTCGATTGAAATCCTGCCTCTTGCGCAATACCCAGCAAGGTTTTTTGATGAATCATTGGTGATCTTGCCAAGCGGATAAACTCATGGATACGATGATAATTGACGTATTCGAAAAAGCTCATTCCTATGCGTTCATTGAGCAATCGCGAAAGTTCAGGAGCATTAATGTTCATTAGCTCGGCTAATTCAGATTTCAACAAGCGAGAATTCAGGTAGGGCTTTTTTTGCACCATGATTTGCTCAAGTTCTTCCTTTAGCGCATCCAAGTCTTCAGGGGAAAACTTGGATTGTGCATATTTCACTTCCTGAGGAAATTTCTTAAACTTAAAAACGGAAGGGGCTACCATTTGATAATAGGCAATGAAGAGCACAATCAAAGCGATAGCCACCCAAATGAAGTCTCGAGATGTAATTTCGATTTCACGATTGTTCCCAAAACTGATGAAATAGACCACCACCCAGGTCAACAAACAACAACCAATGGCAATCAAAAAATTTTGAACAAAACTCACATTCAAAACATAGCTAACCTCATTTTGGAGCGCTTGTTTTAGCGCCTTGAATTTTAAAACACTCAACACAAAATAGGTGCAATTGATGGTTAGGGTCACCCCCACCAAAATATGCACCACACGATACAACGCTCCGGTGGCAATGCGTTCCAAAATGACCTCGTTGGGGGGAAGTATATAATAGAAGGTAACAATCAAACTATGTATAACCGCTGGGATATAATGCAACAAATCCTTTGCTTGAAATTGTTTCTCTGATAAGGTGGAAAGCACGAATAGATACAAGGTTGGACCGAATAGTAAAACCGAAAATTCCGCTATCCCTTTAATCTGCCTTTCCCAACCCAGCGCAAAATGGCCAAGTTTCACAATCAGGCCCATCATCAAGACAAGGATTAAAATCAACAAATAGACATTGATTTGCTCCCGATTCTTATGAGACACTCCAAAAGCGATAACCAAGAAAAGTCCCTGAAAAAAAGCAAAGTAGATAAGTTGATTTAAAATCTCAATCATGCATCAAATTGTGAGGAGGCTATTCCAGAATGAATTCATTGATATGCTGAATATTATCCATTTCCGAATTTTGAACACTTTTTTGAAACGCTTTAAAGTCAGATTCTGATTGCCATGAAGTAATCACAAAAAAGTCCGGGTCGTATCGATACCCAAAGGGAGATTTTCCATCTTTCAGTTCAACGAGCACCTCTCCATTTGCGCTTTGAATCTTACTTTTCCATTCACCATAAAAGTTACTTACCTCATCTTCTGTATTTAGCCAGTATGCAGTAGCAATAAGATATTTTTCTCGGTTGATTTTTAAAGATAAATCTTTCTTGACTTCATAATACCGCAGCCCGAAATACGGCCAGAGCTCTCTTCTGCGTTCATGAAAGTCCGGAACCTCTTCGGTAATTTGATTTAAAAAAGACTCTCGTTTCACCATATCGTCCCATTTGGCAAAAACCAAAACACTAGGTTGCAAGTTTCCTTGAAGGTGTGCTTTTATTTTAAGTCCTCCCAAAGGTCGGTAAGACATTTTTTTGGCAACGGCCCCTGCGGTTTGAAAATAGGATTTAAAAGCTTCTTCCTTTCCAGGATTTTGTTGCAACAATAACATGTCAAATACCTCTCCCTTTTTGAGTTCAATGGTTTTGACACCGGACTGTCCATAAGAGCAACATAGATTGAATACGATAAACGTAATAGCAATACATAAGAATTTTTGTGTCATCTTAAATTTGTTTTTGGATGCACCAAATGTATTTTTTTGGGATTCAAATTTCTTTAAGATTGAAGCGGAATCGGTTTGAATACCGTATGCGGACGTAGATTTATCCAAATTTCCCAAAACAGCTACACACAACACAAATTTGCTTGAAATCTTCTATGCCCATTCTCCATATCCATTTGGAAACAAATAAAGGGAATGTATCGTAATGTCGTTGAATGTTAATATCTTGTTTTAATGATTATTCAATCCTTTTTTGCTGGAATTCTAGCTTCTGTATTGCACGTGGTATCTGGACCCGACCATTTGGCTGCAATAACCCCTTTGGTCATTGAAACCCGAAAAAAGGTATGGCACATCGGTTTGTTTTGGGGTATTGGGCATCTTACTGGAATGTTGGTCATTGGACTACTCTTTTTGGCTTTTAAAGAAGTTATTCCCGTTGAATTAATTTCTGAGTATAGTGAGCAATTAGTGGGGCTTGTACTTATAGGTGTTGGAATATGGGCCATTTTTCGAATTTTCTTCAAAGGAAAAGGACATAAGCATCCACATATCCACGGAGGTGAAAACCCTTATATCCATGTGCACGACCATAATCATGAGGATAATACTCTAGAACATGAGCACAGGCACTCTAAAGCACTTAAGCAAAATACTTGGTCTTCCTTTTTGATAGGAGTTCTTCATGGTTTGGCAGGAATAGCTCACTTTTTATTGTTACTTCCCGTATTGGGATTTGAAAACCAATTTGAAGGGGTGCTCTACATTGGTGGTTTCGCTTTGGGGACCGTGCTAGCCATGGTGATTTATGCTTTTATTTTAGGAAAAATCTCAAACGGTACACAAAAACTGGAGAATCCGAAAACCTTTCAGAGCATTCGAATTGCCGGAGGATTATTTGCTATAGTTATTGGAGTTTACTGGCTGTATCTAGGTTTCTAAAGCAATAGGTCCATAATCGCCAAACGATGATTTCCAGTGTCGGCAACAACTAATTTATCTTCTTGTGCACAAATAGAAAAAGGCCAATACAAGGAGCTATCCGTTCCTACTATCGTATCCTTATTTTCACTTCCTGTTTTAAAATCACGTTTCCCAATTACGGCATCGGCTGCCTGATTATTGGCATTTGGGATTTTTTCAAAATAAAGCATTCTGCTGTTACCTGTATCATTGACCAACAATCCTTTCTTATAGAAGCAGACATCATACGTCCAGTTTAAAGTATGGGCATCAGGAAATAGTCCATATTGGTTTTGACCACATGCGTCAAAATCGGGTTGCCCAATAATGACGTCTGCCGGAGTATTGAAAGCCGTTTCCCAATTACGCCATATCAAGGTTCGATAGAACTGCGTATCGGCCACGGCCAAAACACCATCCGAATTTATCTTAACGGAATACGGCCATATAGGCTGATTGTTTTCATAGTCCCGGGTTGAAAAATCCGGTTTTCCAATGACCTTATCTGCCGAAGCATAATTTTCTAGAGGTATAGATTCGTAGTATAGAATTCTACGATTACCCGTGTCAGCCACCCATAACTGCTTCCCATCCGAAAAAACACCATAGGGCCAATGCATGCTTTTTGCTGTGGGATTTTTTGAAATACCTTCGACATTCACCTCGTTCGATTCAAAATCGGGTTGACCCAAGACTACATCGGCAGCTTGTCCATGCTTTGTGGGTAATTGATGCCAAATCAAAACCCGATGATTCCAAGCATCTGCGACAATCAAACGCTGCCCGTCGCTCCAAACCCCAGAAGGATAGTGTAAACTTTCAGCTGTTACGGCACCTCCTGCATTTCTTCCTGAACCTTCTACGTCTTGTTGTCCTAAAACTACATCTGGTTCTTGATGCAAATCGCTTGGTAGTTTGTTCCAAATGAACACACGATTCTGACCGGTATCAGATACAAAAAGCATATCATTGATGAAGTGGACTCCTCGAGGTGCCAAAAAAGGTTTCTGTTCGGAGCCTTTAAAAATGTAAGGGTTGGACACCTGTTTGCCCAGCGTTGAAAAGTCCATATTAGCAGATTCGTGGTAATTGTTCCCCAGGCAACATGCTCACCACGCGTTTTCCACCAATGGCACTTTCAAGAATCACTTGTCCTGGATGTTCTTCGGTGACCGTACCGATTATTTTGGCATGCGTTCCATTTTCATCTTTGTGTAATTCGGAAAGAAAGTTATCCGCTATCTCTTCCTCGACAAAAGCTATAAACAAACCTTCATTTGCCACATAAAGTGGGTCAAGTCCCAATAATTCGCAGGCGCTGGCAACTTGGTCATCTATGGGTAAGTCTTTTTGAAAGATGTCGATTCCCAACTTAATGGATTGTGCGGTTTCCTTTAGAACCGTAGCTACTCCCCCACGGGTGGGGTCTGTTAGTAGGTGAATGTTTTTTCCAAATTGGTCCAAAAGACTAACAATGGTGTGATTCAAGTTGGTTGTATCACTTTGTATTTCTGAATCAAATTCTAACCCTTCGCGAACCGACATGATGGCCATGCCATGGGTAGCTATTTGTCCGCTGATAATGATTTTGTCACCCTTTTTGATAGTACTAGCCGAGATATTTGCTTTAGAATGCACTTTCCCAATTCCGGAGGTATTAATAAAGATTTTATCTCCCTTCCCTTTTTCCACCACCTTAGTGTCTCCAGTTACTACATGCACGCCTGCTTTTTCACATGCAAACTTCACAGCGACCAAAACCTCCCAAAACTCTGAAACTTTTAATCCCTCTTCAATAATAAAACTCAAGGATAAATATTTTGGGATAGCACCGCACATGGCCAAATCATTTATGGTACCATTTACGGCCAGCTCCCCAATATTTCCGCCTGGAAAGAAGATGGGAGATACCAAAAAACTATCCGTTGAAAATGCCGTCTTCCCGTCAAGTTCTATAAATGCACCATCATGGCGAGCGTCTAAAATGGGATTTGACAACAAATCAAAAACCCCACTATCCAACAATTTATTGGTCAATAAACCACCGCTACCGTGACCCAACGTAATGACATCAAAATCCAATTTGGGCATTGGGCATTGCAACTGCATGCGTAATTTTTTCTCTTCTGACATTCAATACTGTTATGCTTCGACCATACCGGAAAAATGATAATATGCGGCGCACGCACCCTCACTGCTCACCATAGGGGCCCCCAACGGATTTGAAGGTTTGCACTTTTTACCAAACTGAGCGCATTCAAAGGGTTTCTTGATACCTTTCATAATTTGACCGGATATACATTCCGGATTTTCTGGCGCTTCTTCAATGGAAACTTCGTATTTCTTGGTCGCATCAAAATCTGCATATTTCGATTTTACACCATATCCGCTCATCGGGATTTCCCCGATACCTCGCCACATCTGATTCTGAATTTCAAATACTTCATGAATCACTTTTTGGGCTTCCATATTACCTTCTTCACGAACGATACGGGCATACTGATTTTCGACTTCTGATTGACTTTGTTCCAATTGACGAATCACCATTAGAATGCCCTGAAGTACGTCCAAAGGTTCAAAACCGGTCACGACAATAGGCACTTTATATTTTGCGGAAAGCGGATGGTATTCTGCATTTCCCATAATGGTACAAACATGACCTGCGGCTAAAAAGCCATCAATTCTGCTTTCTTCGTCATCAATAACCGCTTTGATTGCAGGTGGTACCAATACATGTGAAGCTAAAATAGAATAGTTCTTCAATCCTTTACGGTGCGCGTGAATCACGGAAAGGGCATTGGCTGGTGCTGTAGTTTCAAAACCAACCGCAAAAAAGACGACCTCTTTTTCAGGATGGTCTTCTGCAATTTTCACAGCTTCTAAAGGTGAATATAGAATACGAACATCTGCACCTTCCGCTTTTGC
>JBCBCH010000081.1:0-8799 GCA_038530835.1 Bacteroidota bacterium
TTTATCAAGATTCTATTATCACCGGTTTCTCACATATGCATTTGACTGGTACAGGTGCTGGGGATTTGTATGATATTTTGGTGATGCCAACAAACAGCAGGTTTAACCGTAAAATAGAAGCAAACAATTACAAGCCTTTCTCTCGTTTCAGTCATGATAAAGAGGGAGCATCACCTGGATATTACTGGGTTGATTTAACGGATTATGGTATTAAAGCTGAAATGACAGCTACGGCACGAGTTGGGGTGCATCGGTATACGTTTCCTCAAGATGCCCATTCGCAACTCCATATCGATTTGGGCTATTCCTTGAATTGGGATGCTCCGACAAACACTTATCTACGGGTAGTAAATGACTCTACCCTTCAAGGATATCGTTTTTCTACGGGATGGGCCCGGAATCAAAAAGTGTTCTTTGAAATGCGATTCTCGAAACCTTTTGCTTCCCATACCCTTGACAATACTGACCGGAACTCAAAAGTTGTTCTGGACTACACCACCAGTGATGGTGAACAAATTACTGTAAAAACAGGATTGTCCTCGGTAAGTTCGGCTGCCGCAGGAAAAGCAATAGATGTGGAGGCCGTTGAAGATTTTGATATCCTTCGGGCACAAGCGAATGCCCTTTGGGAAAAAGAATTGCAAAAAATAAAAATCACCTCAGAAAATGTGAACCAAAAAACGGTTTTTTACACCATGCTATACCAGTCCATGTTGGCGCCTACCTTGTATAGCGATAGCAATGGCGAGTACAAAGCGGCCAATGATGCGGAAGGAAAATTTCGCGAAGGACAAGATTCCATCGCCAAAGCAGATGGATTCCATCGGTATGACACCTTTTCGCTCTGGGATACATTTCGAGCCGCTCATCCTTTATATACACTGGTTCAGCAAGACCGTGTTCCGGATATGATAAAATCCCTTTTGGCACACTATCAAGAAACCGGGGTTTTGCCCGTTTGGTCCATGCAGGGTAGCGAGACTCACATGATGATAGGCTATCACGCTGTACCCGTAATTGTTGACGCTTATTTTAAGGGCTTCAACTTTGATGCAAGCTTGGCTTACGAGGCGTGTAAAGCAGCGGCCATGATGAATGACCGTGAAATTGAGGTTTACAAGGAAAAAGGTTTTATTCCTGTGGATGAACATCATGAAAATTGGTCCGTCTCCAAAACCATGGAATACGCCTATGATGATTGGTGCATTGCCATGTTCGCCAAGGATTTGGGTTTTCAAGCAGATTATGAGTATTTCTTGAAACGCTCGGCCAATTGGAAAAACTTGTACAACGAGCAAAACACTTGGTTCCAACCTAAAGATGTCACCGGAAACTTTATCGAACCTTTTGTTCCAAAGGAATATACTCCCTATTTCTGTGAGAGCAATGCATGGCAGTACTATTGGTTTGTCCCCCATGATATTAAGGGACTCATTGCGAAAACTGGGGGTGAAAAGCGATTCACCCAAAAACTGGATTCCATGTTCAGTTATGCTCCAGAACCAGGGGATAAATTACCCATATTTAGTACGGGAATGATTGGACAATATGCTCATGGTAACGAACCGAGCCATCATGTCGCTTATCTCTACAACCATGTTGGCCGTCCATCAAAAACCCAAGAATTGGTCAATGAAATTTTGGAAAACCAATATAAGAATCAGCCCAATGGACACTGTGGCAACGAAGACTGTGGACAAATGTCGTCTTGGTATATTTTCGGGGCCTTGGGCTTTTATCCTGTAAATCCAGCGCAAGGTGTTTATCATTTGGGCGTACCGCTCTTTGAGGAAGTGAAAATGAATGTTGGAAAAAATAAAACCTTCACCATAAAAGCAGACAACTTGGAAGGCAATCCATATGTCGCGAAAATAACATTGAACGGTAAGAAGTTGAATAGGAGTTACATCACCCACAAACAGATTGTAACAGGTGGCACATTGGTTTTTACAATGACCGAAGATGCCGCACTTGCGGATGCCAGATTGTTGGAACTCCCTGAAACCAATACCGTGTATCACTAAAAAAAGAAACCATGCATAGACTTCAAATACGAATTTCAATAGTGCTGTTTGTGGCCCTCTTGTATGCTTGCAAAGAGCAAAGCATCGAAAACGATACCAGTACTGCAGAAGAACGAACCTTTCTGGAGTACGTGAACCCTTTGATGGGAACCGATTCCGAGTTTAGTCTATCCAATGGAAATACGTATCCCGCTATTGCCACGCCGTGGGGCATGAATTTCTGGACACCCATGACCTCCAAAATGGGCGATGGTTGGACGTACAAATATGACGAATACACTATTCGGGGCATCAAGCAAACCCACCAACCTAGTCCTTGGATAAATGACTACGCCGCATTTTCGCTGATGGCTGTGACAGGGGAACTAAAATATAAGGAAGATGAACGCGCTTCGCATTTTTCGCATAAAGCGGAGACCGTTAAACCGGACTATTATAGTGTGTACTTAGCAGATTATGATGTGGTTGCTGAAGTTGCCCCAACAGAGCGAGCGGCCCACTTTCGATTTACGTTTCCCGAAACAGATGACGCTTACATTCTCTTGGATGCTTTCTTCAAAGGTTCCATGGTTAAAATACTACCTGAGGAACGAAAAATTATAGGCTACTGCAGAAACAATAGTGGAGGGGTTCCCGAGAATTTCCATAACTATTTTGTAGCCGAATTCGATAAAGATTTTGAACTCACCCATACCTGGGGAGACGAATGGAGCCTTCAGGAAGATAGTACCGAAAATGAGGGAGAGCATGTCGGAGCCATCATCGGATTTAAAACCAAGCGAGGGGAAGCGGTTCAGGTCAAAGTTGCCTCATCGTTTATTAGCCCAGAGCAAGCCCAGCTCAATTTGGATAGGGAAATTGGAGACAACACTTTTGATGATACCCGAAACGCAGCGACCGATGCTTGGGAAAAGGAACTAAGTCGAATTGTGGTGGAAACGCCCAACATTGACCACCTGCGTACTTTCTATTCCTGTTTGTATCGGGTTTTGCTATTTCCAAGGAAGTTTTATGAGATTGATGCGCAAGACAATATTGTCCACTACAGTCCTTATAATGGTGAGGTACTTCCCGGTTACATGTTTACCGACAATGGTTTCTGGGATACGTTTCGAGCAGTGTTTCCTTTTTTCAATATGATGTACCCCGAATTGAACGGTAACATAATGGAAGGATTGGCCAATACCTATAAAGAATCGGGATGGCTTCCCGAATGGGCGAGTCCAGGACATCGTGATGCCATGATTGGTTCCAATTCCGCACCCATTATTGCCGACGCACACTTATCTGGGGTCTCTGGTTTTGATACCACAGTGTTATTGGAGGCCATGCTAAAAAATGCCACAGTTGCCGAAGGTAGGCCCGTAAATAGCGTAGGTCGAGCCGGATTGGATTTTTACAACGAATTGGGATATGTGCCCTATGATGTCGGCGTGAACGAAAACGCCGCCCGAACGTTGGAATATGCCTATGCGGATTTCACCATTGCCCAAATGGCCAAAGCGATGGGAAAAGATGAACTCGCAAAAACCTACTATCAAAAATCCCTCAACTATAAAAAACTGTTTGACCCCTCTACCAACCTGATGCGGGGCAAAAACAAGGATGGTCAATTTCAAACTCCATTTAATCCCTTAAAATGGGGCGATGCCTTTACCGAGGGAAATAGTTTGCATTACACTTGGTCGGTGTTTCATGATGTACAAGGCCTCATCGATTTAATGGGTGGGGATAAAGAGTTTGTCGGGATGTTGGATGGTGTTTTCAGTATGCCTCCGGAATATGACGATTCCTACTACGGGTTTACGATTCACGAAATACGGGAAATGCAGATAATGAACATGGGGAATTATGCCCACGGCAACCAACCCATCCAACACATGATTTATCTGTACAATTATGCCAAGGAGCCATGGAAAGCACAAAATAAAGTCAGAGAAGTATTGACTAAGCTATATACTCCTACACCGGATGGCTATTGTGGAGATGAAGACAACGGACAAACCTCAGCATGGTATGTGTTTAGTGCACTAGGGTTTTATCCGGTTGCTCCCGCTACCAACCAATACATTATTGGAAGTCCGCTTTTTGATAAGGCAAGTTTACACCTGCAAAACGGAAATACCTTTACCATTACTTCCGCTGGAAATGGCAAAAACAATCCTTACATCCAAAGTGCGGGTTTGAACAACGAAAGCTTTGACAATACTTGGATTGCTACGGAAACCATTCAACAAGGCGGGGAACTTCACTTTGACATGGGGCCAGAGCCTAATAAGGAGTGGGGTGTTTCAGAGGCTTCAATACCCTATTCGCTTTCCAACTCAAAATCTCTGGATTAATGGATAAAAAAGTTCCAAATATTCTGACTTTTTTGAGCTTTTTGATAACGATGGTTGTCATGTCACAAAAGGCTCCGGTGGACTATGTAAATCCATTTATCGGAACTTCAAATTTTGGAACAACGAATCCAGGTCCTATAGCCGTAAGAGGAATGGCCAATGTATCCCCATTCAATGTGGCGGGTCCCCAGAACCTTCCCTTGGAAAAAGATAGCCGATGGCTTTCAACCCCTTATGTACATGAAAATACTTTTTTAACAGGCTTTAGCCACGTAAACCTTAGTGGTGTCGGTTGTCCAGAGCTTGGGGTTATTCTGGCCATGCCTACTACGGGCGCTTTGGAGACGGACCATTTGAAATATGGGAGCACGTATTCCAAGGAGGTTTCCAAAGCGGGTTATTATGCAGCTAACTTGGATAAATATGATATCAAAGTTGAAGCAACAGCAAGTAGAAGAGTAGGGGTCAGTAAATATCAATTTCCAACTGGTGAAGCCAATGTCTTGTTGAACTTGGGTTTGGGCCTTACCAATGAACAGGGTGCTCAGGTCAAGGTAGTTTCGCCGACCGAGATTGAAGGAATACGCACCGTTGGTTCTTTTTGTTATTACAAGCCTGAAGAAGCCTATCCTGTTTATTTTGTGGTTAAGTTCTCTATTCCTGCAGAGGATTTTGGCGTTTGGAAAAAACTACCAGAATACAAAGGGGTAGAAGCGCAATGGATGCCGTATAACGGAAAGGCGCGCTTATTTGAAAATTATCGAAAAGAAGTAGTAGGCGATAGCATTGGAGCTTATATGCGATACAAATTTAAGGCACCCACTGTCGTGGAAATGAAAGTAGGGGTTTCTTATGTTAGCATTGAAAATGCGCGTGAGAACCTAAACAAAGAAATTTCAGGCAAAAGTTTTGAGCAGGTTTTGGAAGAAACCCAAAAGGAGTGGAACGAATATCTTTCTCGAATTGAGGTAGAAGGCGGGTCTGAAAACGACAAAACGATTTTTTACACCGCCTTGTACCATACACTGATTCATCCCAATACACTAAATGATAGCAATGGGGAATATCCAAGCATGAAAACACGGGAAACCCTGAAAGCGGACAATATCCGTTTTACCGTATTCTCGCTTTGGGATACGTATCGAAATCTGCACCAATTGATGAGTCTGGTTTACCCCAAACAGCAATCTGATATGGTGAAGAGCATGTTGCAGATTTATGATGAGTCGGGTTGGCTGCCCAAATGGGAGCTTAATGCTACGGAGACCACCACCATGGTAGGCGATCCTGCGGGAATCATCATTGCGGATACCTATTTAAAAGGCATTCGTGATTTTGACGTCGAAAAAGCCTATACCGCGATGTTAAAAAGTGCCAATCAACTGGAAGAAAATCCATTGCGACCTGGCATCAAAGATTACTTGGAGAAAGGCTATTTGACCACCAAAACAACACACAGTGGTTCCGTTTCCACTACCCAAGAATACAATATTTCAGATTATGCGATTTCGCAATTGGCAACCGCTCTGGGAAAGAAAGAGGACGCAGCACTCTTTCGGAAAAGGTCATTGTCTTACCGAAAATTGTTTGATACCGACCTAAAGCTACTTCGGCCCAAAAATGATGATGGGAGTTGGCTTACGCCTTACAATCCTGAGGATGGAGCAAATTTTGTGGAAAACCCAGGCTTTATTGAAGGGAATGCTTGGCAGTATACCTTTATGGTTCCTCAGGATGTTAAGGGTTTGATGCGGCTGATGGGTGGGAAAACAGCGTTTGCGACTCAACTAAAAAAAGTGTTTGATACCAATCAATTTGATATGGCGAATGAACCTGATATCGCATATCCCTATCTCTTCAATTATGTGAAAGGCAAGGAACAACAGACCCAAGAAATCGTAAATGAATTGTTGGCCAAGTACTTTAAAAACGCACCAGACGGACTCCCCGGAAATGATGATACCGGGACTATGAGCACTTGGGCGGTATTCTCGATGATGGGCATATACCCAGTCAGTCCATCGAATCCTATCTATGCACTTACCACCCCAAAATTTGACAAAATCACTATTCATCTGGATAAGGAATACTATGCCAACGATAAGCTGACTATTTACTCTGATACAACCAAAGGAAACCAATTCATCGAAACGCTTTCAATAGGCGGAAAACCATTTCGTAGGTATTTCATTTCACATGATACTTTGGTCGCTTCCAAAACACTTTCCTTTACGTTAAAGTAACCTACGCTTTATGAAAGAAAAATCACCTTTAAGGTGATTTTGTTTAACCAAATACGAGATAGCTCCTAACAATATGGTTTACGACCTTCTTTGGGTTAAAGCGGACTTTGGCAGAAATCAGACAATCGGTAAAAACTCAAAAAAACCTATTCTAAATGGGGTTTTCTTAAGAAATATTCAGTCTAGTAAAAAAATCTTGGTTTTTTTCTAGTCTTTTTTGAGAACATAGTAAAGCGACCAAAATGGGTAAAACCATTTTTCAATTAGGTGGATTTCGACGTCCTTAAGCTTTTCAGCATTGTTATTAGTCGAAATTTTTTTCGCTTCCCGCTAAATAATGAGATTTTGTTTAAGGTTAAACTGATGTTAAGTTTAATAAACTATTTAACTAAACCAAAGAACAATATGATTGGAAAAATTCAGTATTTCTTTGTGTTGTGCTTCCTTTGGGGATTCCAAAGTATCATGGCACAAGGAAAAAGCGTGACGGGTACGGTTACTGACGCTACAACAGGTAATCCGTTACCTGGAATAAACGTAGTGGAAAAAGGTACCTCCAACGGTACCTCAACTGATTTTGATGGTAACTATACCATCAATGTGGCTGGAAGTGATGCGGTTCTCGTGTTCTCCGCCTTGGGGTACACGGACCAAGAAGTCACAGTAGGTTCGCAATCCACAGTAAACGTTTCCATGCAAGATGACGTGGAAAACCTAGATGAGGTTGTTGTAACGGCACTTGGTATCAAACGGGAAAGAAAAGCGCTGGGATACTCCGTTACCCAATTGGAAGGGGAGTCTATTTCAGAAGTAAAAACACCTAGTGCACTTAATGCACTGCAAGGGAAAGTCGCAGGGGTAAATATCACACCACCGGCAACTGGTGCGGCAGGTACCTCTAGAGTAGTAATCCGTGGACCATCTTCCTTAGGGGGTAATGCTGAACCCCTCTATGTGGTTGATGGTGTTATCATTGATAATACACAGTTGGGTGCAGCCAGTCAATGGGGTGGCTCCGACTTTGGAGATGGTGTTTCCAGTATTAACCCTGATGATATCGAAGCGGTAAGCGTCCTTAAAGGAGGTGTCGCGGGAGCGCTATATGGGTCTCGTGCTGCGGGAGGTGTTATCCTCATTACCACCAAAAGCGGTAAAAACCAAAAAGGTCTTGGGGTTGAATACAGCTCCCAGCTGACCTTTGATGTGGTAAACAACAATATTTTGGACTTCCAAAGAGAATACGGACAAGGAAGTCAAGGAATTGCGCCGACCTCCGCTGCGGAAGGACGAACCAACGCCTTTAGCGCATGGGGTCCTCGTTTGGGGAGTATACCCACCTCGGTACAATATGATGGCGTGGCTAGACCCTATGTGGATGTAGGGGATAATTTGGACCGGTTCTACAATACAGGTACAACTTTAATCAACACGGTGGCCATCTCTAAAGCTGGGGAGGACTTCAACTACAGATTTGCCGGAACTAGTTTCGATAATGAGGATATTCTTCCGAATTCCGCGCTAGACCGGAAATCATTCTCGTTGAATCTCGGGGCCTTGGCCGCAAAAAAGTTGTCGGTGAATTTGAGTGCCCGATACTTGATAGAGAAAGTGAACAACCGTCCAAGGGTTTCGGATTCTCCTGGTAATGCCAACTTTTCAGTTGCCTTGTTGCCAGCCAACGTAAATGTAGAAGATTTAAGAGCGTTTGATAATGGAGCCAACGAAGACGGAACGGAAAACCAAATTGGAGACAATCCGTTCGTACAAAACCCATATTGGGCTGCATCACGGTTTAGAACTTTAGACCGTAGAAATCGAATTTTAAGTCAAGCGACAATCAAATATCAGATTTTGGATTGGTTGGACTTGACCGGAAGGGCAGGTATTGACCATCAAACTACCAGAACCACCCAGATTGAGGGATATGGAACAGCTTTTACACCCCTCGGTAGTATTGAGGAAAGAGAAAACATCATCTCGGTAGTTGATGCAGATTTGATACTTGGAATCAACAAGCAAATCAATGACGATTTCGGTGTCAAAGCCTATTTTGGGGCAAACAAGAATAACTTAAGGAGGGACGAGCTCTTCTTACGTGGGGAGCGTTTTGTCATCCCTTTCCTTGAAATTCTGGGGAATGTTGAAAATCCTAGTAGAAGAAGAGTAGCAACGGAAGTGCAACGTTCTGGC
>JBCBCH010000082.1:0-8787 GCA_038530835.1 Bacteroidota bacterium
ACATCCCTCGCTTGGGTTTCCGCATCTTTTGGGGTACCCCCTTGAAAGTACCGGTCCTAGTCGCGGGCACGAGTACCGGTACTAGGACCGGAAAAAACGACATAACCATGGCTCGCCAAGAGTTCACACAAAGCGAAGTTTTCTATGGAAGAAGCTTGGTAGCTTGGCGCATAAATCACTACCGGGTATTTTCAAGGGGGTACCCCAAAAGATGCGGAAACCCAAGCGAGGGATGTGGAATTTTTGATGATTCAGGCACAAAAACATCCCTTAGTGGATTTTGATAAAGTGGGAGCTATGGGCTTTAGTTTTGGCGGCATGTCAACCATGAATGCCAAAATGCGAAACGCCAACATAAAAGCATTGGTAAGCCTTGATGGTACAGAACGATACGTTTATGAAACCTTGGAAAAATCCCCATACTTCAATTTGGGCAATATCGACGTTCCATACATTCATTTATCCCAAAAAGAAATCCCCAAACAGGTTTTGGAGGAAGACAATATTGACCCGGAGCTCAATACCAAGTTTGATTTGTACGATAGCATCACAAAAAGCAAAGTCTATCGCCTAAAAATGCATCATCTTTCCCATTCCTATTTCAGTACGCTAGGCGTTCTTTTTCAGACACGCGATACCAGAAAAGATAAGTCGGATGCTGAAATCATGAAGTCGTATCAATGGTTATCGCAATACGCGCTACGGTTTTTCAATGCTTATTTGAAACAGGATAAATCAGCTTTGAATTTCTTGGAAAACACTCCTGAAGCCAATGGGGTAGCGGAAGGAATCATAGGAAAAATGCAAAAGGAGCCCGAACCCAGGGCTCTTACCTTTCAAGATTTCAATGAAATGGCTGCGAAACAGGACTATGAAGATTTGATTCCCTTGTTCCAAACCCTTCAAAAGGAACATCCATCGCTTTCCTTTAGAGAAATTCGTTTGAACAATCTTGGGTTAAAACTTATGTTTCACCCAGGAAAAACGGAACAAAGCATCAAAGTGTTTTTACTAGCTATCCATTTATATCCGGAATCCGCAAACCTATTCGATAGCTTAGCTGAGGCGTACCTCTACGCCAACAAACCGAAAGAAGCCATTGTAGCTTTCGAAAAATCCTTGGAGTTAAACCCAGAAAACCAAAATGCCATTAACCGGTTGGAAACACTTCGCGATTAAAGAGAAATAGCAAGAAAGCACCATTTTTCTGGGTTCAAATGCCTCCAAAAGTTCAGTTTGCGACGGGGTTAGCAATATCTTAATTTCTCCTTCATTTTGACAAAACATTCGCTGTTTACCTTTTGAAAAATCATAAAAATGCAGAGAAGAAAAGTATTGAAAAATGGCCTTTTGGGAGCCTTGGCATTCCCTATTATATCCAAACCTATGTCAAACAACAAAGAAATCGACCTTACCGACATCCTCATGCAACGGTACCCGGGCATTCGCCGAAACATTAAATCCAGTGTTTATGACCAACTATCAGAGGAAGAATTACGCAAACGCCCTGCCGATATGAATTCCATCGCCTGGAACTTATGGCATATGGCAAGGGCTGAAGACGTTGGTTTAAATTGTTTGGTTACCGAAAAAGAGCAGGTTTTTGACCGCGACAATTGGATGACTGAAATGAATATAGACATTCGTCATTTTGGTACGGGTATGACCAAGGCAGAAGTAGAAAAGCTAAGTGATGAAATAAACATTGAAGCCCTAAAAGAATACCACAATGCAGTTGGCACACAAACCGAAAAAATCTTTGCGGGAATTAATACGGTAAACCTTGACGAAAAACTAGACCCCAAATATTTGAATTCAGTAATGATAGGCCAAGGTGTTTTGCATGAAAAAGCCCTTTGGGTCGAAGAATTCTACCAAACCAAAAAGAGGTCGTGGTTCCTAATCCATATGGGACTGACCCACAGTTTTGAACATTTGGGACAAATCATGATAATACGAAAACTATTGGGCTACAGCGGGTCTAGGTAGCACGTCAACGCGGGGGTCGGTCGTGTGGCGGTGGCCCGTGTGGAGGGCCTTTGGGGTGCAAAGCACCTGTGACCAAGCGGTTTAGTTTTTCTTTTTGTTCAGGAGTACAAATTCGCTCGATAGCAGAAAAATGATGGAACAACTCCAACTCCCGCTCTTGGCTCAATTGTCCTATCAACTGGGTAAGGGAATCGACAACCTTTTCATCACTACGTTCGCCCAAGTTTCGGAACAAATCCCCCTTTATACGTTTAAAACGGTCGTCCAATTTTCGCATTGTACGATGATGGTCTTGTTCCAAGATTTCGTATTGCTCCAACTGTTGCGGGTTCAAAGCCAATTCCTTGGCAAGAAATGTCCTGGGATGTCGTCTTGGACGTTCGGGTTTCTGTACTACCAGATAGAGCAAAATTCCATTCATAATAACCAAAAAGACCAGCGCAATCAGGATAATGGTATTTTTCCGCATTGCTTAAAGATTTAATCCGTTGTCATCCCACGTCTCCGAAAAGCCATAGCTTTCGGCAAAGGTTTCCAAGCTTGCCTCTTCCTGGTTGCTCCAATAGGAGTAGAGAATTCCGGCATTGACCAACACAAGAAGAACAAATGCAGCCGCATACGCTTTAGGAACCGTCCAAACTGGTATTTTTCTTGATGTTTCTAATGGAGTTTGCGTCAATTGACGCATTACCTTGTCCGCAAAAAACGGAGGCGGGGGGACCTGTTCCATCTGAGCAAGCGAATCCATCAAGGTTTCCGCTTTTTTCTGTGCTTGGTTTTCTTCTTTCATGGTTTTGTTATTGCATATTAGATGCTAAAATTTTCTAAAACTTGCGTTACCACCCTTCTTTTTTAAAAAAGATAATCAATCGTTCCTTGACACGCTTACGAGCCCGAAACAACAGAGATTCCACTGAGGACTTGCTCCTTTCGGTGATTTGCGCAATTTCCGAATAGGGCAAGCCATCGATATGATGCAGCGTAAACACAATCCGTTGTGCTTCTGGCAATGTATTCATGGCTTTAAAAATCAACGCCTTTTGTTCTTTTTGTTCCAAAAGCACTCCGGGATGGTCAAATTCCGTGAAATACGATGTTTTATCCAAAGGCATTCCGCCGGGAGACAAAGACAGTTTAAACCCAAAACGTTTTTTGGTATTCTTCTTTCGAATAAACTCCAAACTTTTGTTCACCGCAATCCGGTACAGCCATGTGGACAGTTTTGAACCCCCTTTGAAATTGGAGATGGACCTATAGACCTCAACAAAAACCTCTTGAGCGATATCTTCGGCATCTTGCGCATTGGGTACAAAGGACAAACAGGTGTTGAATACCAAGCCTTGATATTCGTCCAACAATCGTTTGAAAGCATCGTGCTTTTGCGCTTTCAAATCGTTCAAAAACTGTTTATCGTCCAAAAAAAGTGGCTTGAATACACTGCAAAGAAAGGGGAAAAGAAAAAAAGTCACTTTTACCGCAAGTATTTTTTTCAAAACACATCTAAATCTCAAAACAAAAACCAAAATCATGAGAATAAACAAGCAATGGATAGTGTTGGGGGCAGCCACCCTAGTATTGGCAACCAGTGAATTGAGTGCCCAACAAGACGAAAACCGTAGACCTGATGGTCCCCCATCTATTGAAAAGCTGATGGAAGACTTGGACAAGGACGGCGATGAAAGATTATCAGAAAAGGAAGTAAGAGGACCTCTTAAAAGGGATTTTGCCAAAATTGACCTTAATGAAGATGGGTATTTGACCAAAGAAGAGTTGGAAAAGGCTCCCAAACCCAAAAGAAGAGGACAAAGAGATCAAAACAACTAATTGAATCACCTAACCATGAAACATAGCAATTCAATTTTATCCTTCTTGCTCATAGGGCTCATTGTTTTTATCGCCTGTAGCTCTGATTCTGAGGACGGCCTCCCTACGGATGGCTCTGATGATGAAGTAACGGCAGCCTTAAGCCCCGCATTTGCAGAATTTGATACGGACGAAACGGATATTTATTTGGAAGGAAATAATGTGGTGATTGAAACTACCGGTTTCCCCAATCATGAAACCGTGTATTGGGGTCCCGGTAGCGATTTGTATCGCGACGAACCCGATGTGGCATTAACACCAAGTATAATTCCCAATTTTGATGGCTCGGCTACCCTTACGGTACCGGCCTCCCCTGAATTGGCCGCCAATAGTACCTCAACCAGCTTAGGTGCCATTGGTATCGCGGTAAGCGGTGCAGCTATCTTTAATGACCAAGAAGGCAATGGCCCTTTGAGTGGGGCGGCGGGAAGTTTGGATTGGACCGGAGGACATATCGGACCTTCTGTATATCACTATCATTTGGAGCCCAAAGCTTGGTCTGATGATGACGATGCCTTGATTGGAATCATGGCGGATGGGTTCTTTATCTATGGCCGGAAGTGTTTTGAGACTGGAGATTATCCCACTGATTTGGACGAATCGGGTGGACATTTCTCTATCACACAACATTCTGACGAGCCGGTGTACCACTACCATATTGAAAACGAGCTTTATCTAAACCAGTATTATGTCATCTTTCCTGGAGATTATCAAGGCACGCCGAATAGCATTAATTAGCATAACCATACTGGTACTGGTTGTTTGTGTCCTGCTTCGACCCCAAAACAATGGGGAAATGGATTCTCCTTTTGATGGCGGAATCGGGATGGAAATTATCAGAACCAATTTGGAATTACGCCCCAGGGAGGGAAAATGGTACTATAACGGCAGGCCTTTTGAAGGGTTTGCCGTTCAGTTTCATGAGAATGGAAATTTGAAGGAAAAAGTGGCCTACGCGAACGGCAAAAAACAAGGAAAAGCCCTAAAGTGGTATGCCGATGGAACCCTTGCTAGCGAGAAAAACTATGCTATGAATCGTTTGGAAGGCAAGTCCATGATGTGGTGGCCCAATGGCAACAAAAGCCATGAATCTTTCTATCTGAACCGACAACGGCATGGAGTCCAAACCAAATGGTATCCTAACGGTACCAAAGCGAGTGTGATGCGATTCCGGGAAGGAAAAGAAGAAGGTTTGCAGCAGGCATGGTTGCCGACAGGAAAACCATATGTCAACTATGAAGCCAAAAACGGTCGTTTTTTCGGCCTAAAAAGGTCTAATCTATGTTATCAATTGAAAGATGAAGTGGTACAACGCTAGTGTTTTGACCTTAGGCATTGGATTCTTATTTGCCTGTAATCCAACACCTAAACCAAAGGAAAAGGGCAGTAGGGTAAGTACTTTGTCCTATTATCAAGAAGCCTCCTTCACGCCGGTCTGGTTCAGCTCAGAAAGTGATTCGGTAAAGCAACTCCATAAAATTCCTCCGTTTCAATTGGTCAATCAACTTGGGGACACCATTACCGAACAAACTTTTGAGAACAAGATTTATGTAACGGATTTCTTTTTTACCTCGTGTTTTGGGATTTGTCCTAAAATGACCTCCAATATGGCCAAAGTTCAGGAAGTATTTCGAGAGGATGATGATGTATTGCTCCTATCCCATTCGGTTACACCAAAATACGATTCCGTGCCGGTATTGGCACGCTATGCTGCAAACAACAAGGTTATTCCCAATAAATGGCATCTGGTGACCGGAGCGCGCGAAACGATTTATGACTTGGGCCGTACCGCCTATTTTGTGGAAGAAGACTTGGGCGTTACCAAAAGCACGGATGACTTTCTACATACCGAAAATTTTGTGCTCGTGGACAAAAACAGGAACATCCGTGGAATTTATAACGGATTGAACAAAACCGCCATAGCACAACTTATTGCTGACATCGAAACCTTGAAAAAGGAAAAGTAGGCTGTACCGGAGCATGAAGAGTTAAGCTAAGAGGAGTTTCTTATCTTAGAAAAACCTTTGCCATGAAAAAACTACTCTTCTATTGCGGCCTACTGGTTATGCCGTGTCTCCAAGCCCAAGGGTTACGGGCCCTTTACAACGAAAGCCAGACCGCATACGAAACACAAGATTGGAACAGCTTTAAAAAACTGAATGTCAAAATGTTGGGAATTCATCCATCCCATCCTACCATTCTTTACAACACCGGTATTGCTTACGGCAAAATTGGGCAACGGGACAGCCTAGTATATTATATGAATAAGATACTAAGTTGGAATGCGGAAATCAACCTTGAAGATGACGATTTAAAGGCAATCGATACGGATAGCACTTTGACCCTCCAACTTTCCGAAGTACAAAAGAGGTATGCCGCGAAAATAGAGCAAGGCGAAGCGTTTTTGAAGTTAAAAGGAAATTATCATTTCGAGGACCTGGTTCACATTGGAGACGACTTTTATTTCACGGATGTGATGAATAAAGCAGTCATCAAAGCAAATGGGGTTTCTTTGGATACGACACTTATCAAACGCTTCCCTATATCGGCCTTAAGCTTGGTAACAGACACTGAACAAAAAACGGTATGGATATCGCTAGCAGCCGTACTCCATTCAAGCCAATACCCAATAGAAAATCAATACCAAAGCTACCTCGTCAACCTAGATGTACAAACGGGCAAAGAATTGTCTCGAATCACCTTACCGGATTCTTCCATCGTGGGCAGTTTACAGCTTGTCAATGACAAAATCTATGCAACAAGTTCAAAAAATCCAGAGGTCTATGTGGTAGACGTAAAAAAAGGACATTTGGAACAAACCCATAAAATTCAGGAGGGTTTCAATTTACAAGGTATCGCCTATGACCCTAAAACCAAACGTATTTTCGTAGCGGACTACATCAGGGGGATTTTTCACGCCCCAATTTCCAATTTGGAAGACCGTACTTGGCTCAGCACTCCGAATTATTTGTTGAAAGGATTGGATGGTCTTCAGGTTATCGATTCCAAAACGTTGATTGCTTCCCAAAACAACTCCCGTCCAAAACGTATTATACGTATTAATTTGGATGACACAGGTAAAAATGCAACGGTGGAATTATTGGAAAACAATCTGGAATCTACCGGTGAACCAACAAACTTGCACATCGATACTGATGGAGCTGTTTTCTACATCACCAATAGTGCTTGGACCATGTATTCCGGAGATTTAAAACCAGAAAAGCCGCACCCAGGGGACCAAACGGTCCGACGGATTCGGCTTTCCGACGTCAAAAAATAAGCTGAACTTCCCTGCAATCAGTGTCGTTCAAAACGCTCCTTCCGTTTTTGAAGTTGTCGGTCCAATTCCTCAATGGTATCCACCATGGCCTTTTCAAAATTGTCCATATTGGATTTGGCGAACAAGCGCGGCCCTGGTGCACTGAGTTCAATCTCACAAATCTTGTTTTCCCCATTCCTTTGATTGGAAAGCTTGAACATCACTTGTGCTCGAATAAGCCATTGTTACGGATTTTGGTGGTAATGGATTCATTTATGGCATTTTGGGCGCTACATATCCCTTTTTTCAGTTTTTGGGTGCCCCGATTTTAGGGAAGCTTTCCGACCGAATTGGTCGCAAAAAAGTATTGGTGATTAGCCAGCTTGGAACCTTTTTGGCTTGGATGCTATTTATTCTTGCTTTTGTGCTGCCAGAAACCGAGTTATGGTCTTCAAATGTGGACAGTACTAGTCCCTACGTGATGACATTGCCCTTGTTGACCATTTTCTTGGCGCGTATGGTAGATGGTTTTACTGGAGGGAATATTTCCGTGGCCAATGCCTATTTATCAGATATCTCCACCGATGAAGACCGCAATGCCAATTTTGGTAAAATGGGAGCTTCAACCAGTTTGGGTTTTGTTTTGGGACCTGCCTTTGCAGGGATATTGGCCTCTACAATGCTAGGAGAATTGCTGCCTTTGATTTTGGCAGCTTTGATTTCATTGGTGGCTATTTTCATCATCCAAATCCGATTGGAGGAAACCGTGCCCTGCGTAGTAAATGTTGGCACCATTCGATTGAGGTCTTTGAGAAGATTTTTTCAGGTAGAGCATAAAAACTGTTTTCAAGAGGGAGAGGCCGACAACACCGCACCAAAAAATAGCTTTCGAAATATTCTGGACATACCACGGATTCCCTTGCTCTACGGAATTTACTTTTTGACCTTTTTGGCCTTCAGTCTTTTTTATGCGGGGCTTCCTATTTATGCGAACACCGAGTTGGGTTGGTCTGCTAAAGAGTTGGGAATCTTTTTGGCCTATTCCAGTTTGATTATGGTCATCGTACAAGGGCCGATTTTAGCCCGATTGCAAAAGTTTATCCCCAATGAAAGACTAATCGCCCTTGGGGCCATTACTTTAGCACTGGCCTTTGTGTTATTGTCTAGGGATTCTTTGGGCTTGATGTATCTCGCCAACACCTTATTGTCCTTTGGGAATGGTATTATGTGGCCCAGTTTTATGGCTTTGTTGGCGCGGACCGGTAATGCCAAAAGCCAGGGCGCCATACAAGGCTATGGGAATAGTATGGGAAGTATGGCGAGCATGTTCGGATTGATTTTGGGCGGATTGCTTTTTGAACAGATTTCCACGGGGGTATTTCTTTTGGGAGGGCTGTTGTTTATCGTCATTTTTTTGTTGATGGGAACCTTTCTACTTCGAGGTCCAAAATTAGCCTCACTGGAAAATAGTCCTTAGCCTTTACAACTGATAAAAATCATGTTTATTGGAAGCATCGCTTCATACCTTTAGAGAACTTAATTCTTCTGTTATGACTGTTGAGATTCAATACCAAAAAATGCCGGAAAGTGAATCGTTGAATGCCCTTCTCAAAAAACGATTGAAAAAATTGGCAAAACGGTATCAATGGCTTATTCGAGCACAAGTGATGTTCAAG
>JBCBCH010000083.1:0-8638 GCA_038530835.1 Bacteroidota bacterium
CATATTCATGCTTTGCAAGCCTTCACGAAAACCTGGAATCAATCGCGCTTCAGGGCCATAGAGCATAGGGAATGGCTTGTATCCTCCTTGGTCTCTTCTGCCCGGATTTAGTTTGTTGAATTTTAAAGCAACTTCCTCAATATTACTGTCAAACAAAGTCCCATCTGCCAGCCAACCAGCATAGTTAACCAGCACATTTTGGCCAACCGTAGGTTGCTCTCCATTGCCTTCCTTGAGTTTCAATATTTTAAGGCCACTATCGGTTTCAGAGGCTTCCTCTTTTTGGGAAAGGAATTCCGCCTGAAGGTCTTGTATCATCTTCTTAAAAGCCTCTTCTGCCGCTTTTTCGTCTTCAAAATATTGGTTCATGATTTCAATGGCATCAAACTTTCGCGCGTCTTTTCCGTTTCGTACGATGATTACCTTGTCCATACGGACCTCGTCCACGGGACGGTCTCTGTCCGCAGTTTGAACTACTGCAATAGAATCTACCACATCCATGCCTTCAACCACTTCACCAAAAACGGTATGCCTACCATCCAACCAAGGGGTTTCTTTATGGGTGATGAAAAACTGGCTTCCGTTGGTTTTGGGACCTGAATTGGCCATGGAAAGAATTCCTTTTTTGGAATGGGAAAGGGAATCCACAAACTCATCCTTGAATTTGTAACCCGGATTTCCTTGTCCAGTTCCCGTGGGGTCACCACATTGAATCATAAAATCTTTGATGACCCTGTGAAAAATGATGCCATCATAATACGGTTTGTCTTTATATTCTTCACTCACAAAAGGACTCTTTCCTTCCGCCAAAGAGACAAAATTGGCAACGGTCACTGGGGTTTTCTCGTGTTCCAACTTGACTACGATATCTCCTTTATTGGTTTGGATGTCTGCAAAAAGACCATCTCCGAGGTCTGCGTATTTGCCAGATTTGCAACTAAAAGCGAAAAGCGCCAGCATGGTGGCGAAAACCATTAGGTTTTTCATATTCATTCTGTTTTTGAATTTAAACTGTCTTCTTCGATGATTATTGTATGGAGTTCCACGGTTGAAATCAATGGAGTTTTGGGGCCAATGCGTTCGCCATCGCCCACGTAGCCATAAGCCTGGGACGAGGGAAAGAAAAAAGTAGCCTTCTCATTGATGCGCAAAAGCTTGATGGCGTTTTGCAAGCCGGGGAACAATTGTTCTTTATCTACTTTGTACGAAATCAAGCCTTTTTCTTTGGAAGTATATAGGGTATCGTTGGTAAACGTTCTTAAATCAAAGGAGAAAAGTACTTGGTCGTCTGTTTGTGGCGTGTACGCCTGGGTAGGGTTCTCAATATCGTAATAATACCAAAATCCACTCGCACTACTTTGGTATTGATGGGCTGTGTCTTTGGAAATGATGTCTTTTATCAGTGCCTCTTCCTTTTCCAAAAGGGCTTTGTTGCGTTCCACGGATTCCTTGAAAAAACTTCCAGTTTTCACTTCGATGGGTCTTCTGGGTTCTGGGCCATTGCAAGCCAGCAACAAACAAAAAACGACACAAGTTATGGGCAAAAATCTCATGGATTCAACTGTTTGGCATATTGTGGTAGTAGCTTTTGAAAACGGGCAACGGTTTCGGTTAAAGAGATATCGCTTTTCCCCCCTGCCGCATTATCGTGTCCGCCACCGTTGAAATGGTTTCTTGCAAACTGGTTTACAGAGAAATCCCCAACCGACCGAAAGGAAATCTTAATAATTCCTTCGTCTTTGTTTTCTATGAAAATCACTGCAAAAATAATATCCTCAAGGGTTAGTCCGTAGTTCACAAAACCTTCCGTATCCCCTTTTTTGAAATTATGCGTATCCAGTTCTTCTTGACTTAGCGTTATGTAGGCGGTACGATACTCGGGTGAAATGACCATATTTCGCAAAGCTACGCCCAATAGATGCAATCGGGAAGGGCTGTTCGAATCAAATACATTTTGATGGATGGCCATATTATCCGCCCCTTTTTCAATGAGCTTGGCAGCTGCAGCATGGGTTGCGCTAGTGGTGGAACGGTATTTAAACGAACCCGTATCGGTCATGATGCCCGTATACAAATTGGTTGCAATTTCTGGAGTGAGTTGCGCCGTTCCATTCATGGCTTCGATGAGGTCATACACCATTTCACAGGTTGAACTCTTTTCTACATTTGAGAAGGTTGCTTTGGCATAATTACCAGGTTGTTGGTGATGGTCAATCATGACAAAGCTTGCTTTGCTTTTTGCTAGAGTCTTTTCCATATTGGGACCAACTCTAGAAAAATCATTGAAATCCAAAGTGAAAACCAAACTAGCCTTGGAGATTAGTTTTTCTGCTTCTTGGGTCTCTTTTTCATGAATAACAATGCCTTCCGAGGCAGGCATCCATTTTAGAAACTTTGGAAAATCATTGGGGGCGACCACTGTAGATGGCAAGCCTCTTTGTTGGAGGAACAAATGCAATCCTAAGCAAGAACCTATTGCATCACCATCGGGATTTTTATGTGGAACAATGACAATGGTTTGTGGCTTGGAAAGAAGCAATTCAAGCGTGGAAAGGTCCTCTAAATTCATGGCGCCAAAGATACAATAATATAACATGAGGGTAATTTGGGAAGCAGTATTTTTAGTGTTGTTTAAGACATGCTTATGACCAGGTTTTCGATTGTACTTTCCGGTCTTTTGTTGCTGGGCGCCTGTAAGGCCAAACAAATCAATTCTTCTGAATCGCAAAGTGATGGTTTGCAACAAGATTCCAATGATTTTGTGATTGCTTTCGGTTCATGTAACAAAACAAACCAGGAGAATGTTTTTTGGGATGATATCCTTCAAGAAAACCCCAATGTATGGGTTTGGGGCGGAGATAACATCTATGCCGATACGAAAGACATGCAAAAAATGGAAGCGATGTACGTGGAACAAAAAAACGTCCCAGGTTATAAAATGTTATCGGCAAAAGTACCCGTCATCGGGACTTGGGACGACCATGACTACGGTGCCAATGACGCGGGCAAGGAATTCTCCAAAAAGGAGGAAAGCCAACAACTTTTTTTGGATTTTTTCAATGTTCCCAAAAATGACCCACGTCGCGAGCGAGAAGGGATTTATGCCGCAAGAACTTTTGATTGGGGTAAAGGCTCCGTGAAAATCATCACCTTGGATACCCGCTATTTTCGGTCCAATCTTGAAAAGGATACGGATTCAAAACGTCGATATAAAATCAATAAACAAGAAGACGCGACGGTCCTTGGGGACGCGCAGTGGAAATGGTTGGAAGCGGAGTTGTCAAATTCCGAAGCTGACTTTAATGTTATTGTAACCAGTATTCAATTTCTTTCGTGGGAGCATGGTTTTGAAACTTGGGGCAACTATCCCAAAGAAGTGGAACGCTTGAAACAACTATTGATTAAAACCCAAGCCAAACGCGTGTTCTTTCTTTCAGGAGACCGCCATATTTCAGAGTTTTCAAAAACCGAAATTGAAGGTCTAGACCATCCACTATGGGATTTTACCAGCAGTGGTTTGACCCATTCCTATAAGAATTTCAAAGGAGAACCAAACCAATATCGGGTTGGAGAAGTAGTTTTTGTGCCTAGCTATGGAGTGGTGCGGTTGGACCTTGAAAATAAGAAAGCAAACTTCAAAATCATGGGTGAAAATGGAAGAATACTGCAAGAAGTGGTGCAATCGTATTGAATGGGGTATTGTTGCTTCCTACAAAAAACGTAAGTTTGCCGAAATTTTTAGGAAATGACAGGAAATAGAACCTTTACGATGATTAAGCCCGATGCTGTGGAAAACGGTCACATTGGTGCTATTTTGGAAAAGATAACCGCTGCAGGCTTTAAAATCGTAGCGATGAAATATACCCAATTGAGCAAAAGGGATGCTGGCGAATTTTATGCCATCCATAAAGAAAGACCTTTTTTTGGCGAATTGGTGGAATTCATGACACGTGGCCCTATCGTTGCCGCAATTCTGGAAAAGGATAATGCAGTTGACGACTTCAGAGCCTTAATCGGGGCTACAAATCCAGACGAAGCGGCTGAAGGTACTATCCGAAAACTTTATGCGTCAAACATTGCGGAAAACGCGGTTCATGGTTCCGATAGTGATGAGAATGCTAAAATTGAAGGGGCATTCCACTTTTCTGGAAGAGAGGTATTCTAAAAATAGTGCAAAAACATAAGAGAAGAAAGCCGCGATACGCGGCTTTTTTTAGCGCAATACCAAACGTTTAATCAATTCTTGCCCCAACGCTTCGTTTAGCATCGCAATGATTTTGCTTTTGCCTAAACTTAATTCTTCCCGCAAAACAGATGAGGTCAGGGAGACGAACAACACCTCATTTCTTAGTTCCACGCTGGAAGTATAACTGTTGACCCCTGCGCCCATAATCTCCTCCCAAGCTTTGCGCGCATCGACCTTGTCAAGACCTTTGCGCAGCTTGTTTTCATTGATGAATTCCTTCATCGCTTCATTCAAGGGTATATATGAATTATGTCTTTTTGCCATTAAGGTTCAATTGATATCGGTTGAAAGCGGGTATACGTATAGGTAATCCCATCTTCATTTATGATACTGTATTGTAATGAGTCTAACGAAACCAATCGATCCTGCCATGAACTCAAGGTATTTTGGTAAAATATCATGAAGCCTCTTTCGCTATTTCGTATTTCCAAAGGCTCTTGGTCTTTGGAGATTTGGTATGACCCGTCAATACTGGGTTGTACTTTTTTCTTGTATCCCTTCTTGTCGTTCAAAACAATGTAATCGATGACCGCTCCGGGACCGTAGGTCTTTTTACTACCGTCGGGCAAAGTAACTTCTTGTATTTGCCAATACCCGTTCAAAAAATGCAAGTCTTCAGCAAGCACCTTTTTTTCGGAACACCCTAGACAGGTTAAGATGATTATAATCCAAAAACCTCTCATGGAGACAAGGTAAAGATTTTGTAGTGTTGTTGAATGTTTTTAACTACTTTTTCCGTCCGCTCTGGATGCGTGTCGGTGATAAAAAGTTGTCCAAATTCTTCATTGTTGACCAAACTGACGATTTGCGCAACACGGTTTTCATCGAGTTTGTCAAAAATGTCATCCAACAATAAAATGGGTGTCGTTTTCGCTTGTTGTTTCACAAAATGGAACTGTGCTAGTTTCAATGCAATCAAAAAGGATTTCTGTTGCCCTTGGCTGCCAAATTTTTTAATCGGATGGTCATTGATTTGAAATAGTAAATCATCTTTGTGAATTCCAACAGAAGTGTATTGAAGCGCTCGGTCTCGGTTCACGGCGTTTTGGAGCAAGGACTCCAATTTACCCTCATGCAAATGACTTTGATAGGTTAGCGTGATATTTTCCTTTGAGTTTGCGGTGATATGGGCATATTGTTTCTCGAAAATGGGGTTGAAATCCAAAATAAAAGCAAGCCGTTTTTCATGAATTCGATGTCCAAGCTCATCCATTTGCCCATTGTACACCGATAAGGTATCCGCGTCAAACGTGTTGTTTACCACAAAATACTTTAGCAACGAGTTGCGCTGAGTTAGCACTTTGTTGTATCGGATTAAATCCTTCAAATAGGCTTTGTCGGATTGTGAAATCACCCCATCCATGAATTTTCGACGGGTATCACTCCCTTCAACGATAAGGTCGCGGTCAGCTGGTGAAATGATGACAAGGGGAAGAAAGCCGATATGCTCCGAAAACTTCTCGTACGCTTTTCCGTTGCGTTTGATGATTTTTTTCATCCCTTTTTTAAAGCTACAGGTCACCTTTTCGGTCCGTTCGTTTTTGGTGAATTCCCCCTCTATGACGAAAAAATCTGCATCGTACTTGACATTTTGCGTGGAAACAGGGTTGAAATAACTCTTGCCAAAAGCCAAATGGTAAATCGCATCCAATACGGTCGTTTTGCCAACGCCATTGTTCCCCACCAAACAGTTGATTACGGGGTCAAACGCTAATTCAAACGAATCGAAATTTTTATAATTAACTAAGGATAAGCGATTTAAAAACATAAAAAAGGAACGCAATACCGTACAGACAAGAGGTCTTTTTTTCGATAAGACACCAAAAATAACGAATATTTTAGCTTTCGATTTTCGATAAAACCTTTATTTTTGCGCGATTAATCAAAACAAGGATGGCAACATATAAAAAGCGGGGGTTCAAACCAAAGAATAAAGTAGAAGAGGCTCAGCTGCAGGAGGAGAACAGCACAACCGCAGAAGTGTTCAATACGTTGGATGAAAGTGCATCCAAGACCGAAGCTTGGGTCAGCAAGAACCAGAACTACATTCTTGGATTTATTGGAGCCATTGCTATAGGAGTTTTGGGATATCTTGGATACAACGAGTTCATTCAAAAACCGAAGGAATCGTCAGCGGCCAACGAGTTGTTTTACCCACAACAATATTTTGACCAGGCACTTGCTAATGAAACGCAAAAAGATTCTCTGTTTTCCTTAGCCTTGAATGGCGCAGAAGGGAAATATGGTTTCTTGGATATCATTGAAGAATATAAAGGGACCAAGGCGGCCAATTTGGCGAAGTACTCTGCTGGAATGGCCTATTTGAACTTACAACAATATGAAAATGCCATTTCCCATTTGGAAGGCTTTTCTTCTGATGATGCTATTTTAGGCGCTATGGCTAAAGGCGGAATAGGTGATGCTTTTGCACAATTAAACCAACCTGAAGAAGCCCTTGAGTTTTACGATAAAGCCATTGCGCATAGCACCAATGAATACTCCACCCCTAGATTCTTGTACAAAGCGGGCGTGATTTCCTTGAATTTGGGCAATAAAGCCAAGGCCTTGGAATATTTCACCAGAATTCAAGATGAATTCAAATCCTCACAACAAGGAACGGGTATTGATGTGATGATAGGTCTTGCCCAAAACTAAACCATGGCCACGGCGAACCATAATCTTTCCGAATACAATAAAGAGAACCTTCCTGATGCGGCCAACCTGCGGTTTGGTCTAGTGGTTTCCGAGTGGAACGAAAACATTACCGAAAATCTTTACAAAGGTGCCGAAGCAGCCCTTTTGGACTGTGGAGCCAAGAAGGAAAACATTGTTCGCTGGAACGTGCCGGGAAGTTTTGAATTGACTTACGGTGCAAAAAAAATGCTGCAAACCCTAAAACTGGATGCCGTAATCGCCATTGGAAGTGTTATTCGTGGGGAAACCAGCCATTTCGACTTTGTATGCAGCGCTGCTGCCATGGGCATCAAGGATTTGAATCTACAATACGATGCTCCCGTAATCTTTTGTGTCTTGACCGATGATACTTACCAGCAGGCTATAGACCGAAGCGGCGGAAAGCACGGCAATAAGGGTACCGAGGCGGCGATTGCGGCCATTAAAATGGCGGCACTGGGAAGTTGAACCCGGTTTCCTTTGCTGTTAACATTTTTTGGGACCCCCGGTTAAAGGCTTCTTTCCTTTTTAAGTACCTTTGAAAGTATACCACAGTTGGACTTACCATGCGTAATTTTCTGAAACTTAAAAAAAACAGAAGCTATAATTATACTCCTCGTTACTATCAAGGAGAAGGCAGTCCTTTTAAAATTGAACATAAACTCGATAAATACAGAACTACCGCGCATACGCAAAGGGGAATCAAAAACAAAATTTCCTCCGCAATGGAGGATTTGAAAAATGAAGGTGACCGGAATCTAAGGATTCGTTTTATCATCATCTTCTTAGTATTGGTTTTGATTTTCCTCTTTATCATCGATTTTGATTTATCCATATTCCTTGCTCCTTAAATGGCGGATGTAATACGACTCTTACCAGACCACGTTGCCAATCAAATTGCAGCGGGTGAAGTGGTCCAGCGACCTGCGTCCGTAGTAAAGGAATTGCTTGAAAACGCCATCGATGCAGGGGCTGACCAGGTAAAGCTCATCGTAAAGAATGGAGGAAAGACCCTCATTCAAGTAGTGGACAACGGTTGTGGGATGAGCGATACCGATGCACGCCTTTCTTTTGAACGACATGCGACCTCAAAAATAACTTCAGCGGAAGACCTTTTTGATTTGCACACTAAGGGTTTTCGGGGTGAGGCATTGGCGTCTATCGCCGCTATCGCCCATGTGGATTTGCAAACCCGAAGACCCACTGATGAGGTAGGGGCCCATCTTCGTATCGAGGGAAGCAAGGTGATGTTTCAAGAAGTGGTTTCAGTTCCACAAGGCACCTCTATTTCCGTAAAGAATCTGTTTTTCAACATTCCAGCTCGTCGTAACTTTTTGAAATCAGATGCGGTGGAATTACGACATATTACGGACGAATTTCAGCGGGTGGCCATGGTGCACCCAGAGGTCAGTTTTTATTTTTTCAACAATGGTTCGGAAATTTTCAATTTGCCCCAAACCAAGCATCGCCAGCGCATTGTTCAAGTTTTTGGGCATAAAATGAACGATAAATTGGTTCCCGTATCTGAGGAAACCGATGTTTTGCAATTGTTTGGATTTGTGTGCAAGCCCGAATATGCCAAAAAGAGCAGGGGAGAACAGTTCTTTTTTGCAAACAACCGATTTATCAAAAGTCCGTATTTGCACCATGGGGTGGTAGCCGCTTTTGAAGGCTTGTTAAAGCCAGACCACTTTCCAGGCTATTTTCTATACCTCAACG
>JBCBCH010000084.1:0-8587 GCA_038530835.1 Bacteroidota bacterium
GTCGTAGTATGCGCATGGTTTGGAACAGCTGTTCATAGCTAGACCCATACATATCATTGAAATCGTAGTGCTGAATACCGCATAACGATTGGATATGATGCCGGGTATTGCCCTCACGGTCAAAACGGCGGGTCATAAAATGCGCTCTTCCATTTTCTTCCAATAATTGACATTCGCTCATGTCAATACCGCAATCTTGCGCCATGAGGTAATAGGCGTATTCCACACGCCCCCAACCTGAACTTTCACCAAACTGTTCTCCGCTGACACCATCCAGTTTAAGCAACCAGTGTTCAAACCCTTTGGGCACCTTCCCTTGCCCAGAGCGTACTTCCTTGGTCTTGGGGTTGTAGGCAATGACCGCCTTGGGGCGTGCACCACCAGCAGAGGTTCCTATTTTTAAAATATCTATCATGGCCTTTTCGTCGTCCTTGTTCAGTTGCGTCAAAAAGGTTTCGCGTTCGTTCAACATTTTTTGGGCCACTGCCACTAGGCTATCCAGCTCCAAAGCGTAGGTGTATGCTTGGGTTTTGATGCTCGTAGGCTCAAATTCCATTGCACCCATGGCCCTAGTACCGATAAAGCATAGCTTTTCCACGGGGTTCATGCTGTTTTCCGGTCTACCTTGCTGGGCTAGCCAGATGTTGATTAGCTTGTTTCCGTATTTGTCGGGTAAGGCGTCTGATAATAGACCGGGCAATCCCTTGAACGCATCTTCGGTTTCACCACGGGCTTTTCGCAATTCCGGAAAACTATGGATACGCCCGCCTTGCTCCAAAGGCATTTTAATAGGGGATAGGTCCCAGCCTTTTTGGAGAAACTGGGAATCGTACTGAAAATACCCCAATTGTTGGGATTCGTCCCAGCGAACGGCTCCGACCAGTTCGTTCCATATTTTGACTTCTGCCACATCTACCATCCCAAATCGTCTTTGTTGGGTTTGGGATTGGATTTACCACTGGCCCTTTGCCTTTGTTGTTTTTTGAGTTTGGCATACGCCAAAGGGCTTATTTCCTCTGAAACTTGAAAGGTATCGAGAATATGAAGGCTTTGTAAAGCTCTCAAAATTTGAATGAGGCTCATTAAGGCAACAGGCTCACCATTCTCTATTTTACCAATAGTCCATCGGTTTAGCCCCGCTTTATCTGCCAATTGGGCCTGTGAGGTATCTTGCTGTAACCGCATACGCCGTATATACGTGCCTAGTTGTTGCACTATGGCAGTATCGGTCATATGAACCCAATCTATGTTGGTTTTTGCCATCATTATAGATAATATTGTTATGTAATGTTTGTTTTTACCATCAAATTTACAAATTTATATAAAGTTCTCAAATAGATATGTTGGTAAATATCCTCATTATAACCTAAAAATTGCTATAATGTTGGTTCTTACCATCAAAATTGATGATGGAAAGCCTACAATGGTTTGAAATTACAGAAATTAAAGGAAGGCTATCTACCGGTGTATGGTCTGTAAGCGGTCGGGTCCTACGGAAACGATTTTGATGGGTACGTTCAGTTCCTTTTCCAAAAAGGCGATGTAATCGTTCAATGCTTTGGGTAGGGTAGTGGCCGTGGTCATTTTCGTTAAATCTTCGGCCCAGCCTTGCATTTCGGTGTAGACGGGAGTCACCGCATCGCCTTCCAAACTGTAGGGCAGATGCGATATGGTGTCGCCTTTGTATTTATAAGCGGTGCATACTTTTAGGGTTTTGAAGCCACTCAACACATCGGCTTTCATCATCATCAATTCGGTAACGCCATTCACCTGTACGGCATAACGCAGGGCTACCAAATCCAGCCAACCGCAACGTCGTGGGCGTCCAGTAGTAGCACCAAACTCGTTGCCTACGCGGCCCATGGTCGCGCCATCTTCGTCAAACAGTTCGGTAGGGAATGGACCACTACCTACGCGAGTGGTGTAGGCCTTGAAAATGCCTAAAACCCGTCCAATCTTGTTGGGAGCCACACCCAATCCAGTGCAAGCTCCAGCAGCGGTGGTGTTCGAAGAGGTTACGTAAGGGTAGGTACCAAAATCAATGTCCAACAACGAGCCTTGTGCGCCTTCAGCCAAGATTTTTTTGCCATCAGCTTGGGCTTTGAACATATATTCCTCGCTATCGATAAAGGTGAGTTCTTTCAGCTTTTCGATGCCCTCGTGGAATTCAGCCTCCAGTTCCTCCAAATCGTACTCAATATCCACATTGTAAAAACCAATCATGGCCTCATGCTTGTTGGCCAAGGTCCGGTATTTCTTCTTCCAGCTGTCAAATTCCAAATCCCCAACACGAAGGCCGTTTCGACCAGTTTTGTCCATATAGGTTGGGCCAATCCCCTTTAGGGTAGAACCGATTTTCGCTTTCCCTTTTGCGGTTTCCGAAGCGGCATCCAACAAACGGTGGGTGGGCAATATCAAATGCGCCTTACGTGAAATCAACAACTTGGAGATGATATCAATGTTGAATTTGGAAAGGTTGTCCAGCTCCTTTTTGAAAATCACCGGGTCAATCACCACGCCATTCCCAACCACATTGATGGCGTTCTCATGAAAAATACCTGAAGGGATGGTGTGCAGTACGTGTTTTATGCCATCAAACTCAAGGGTGTGCCCCGCATTGGGCCCGCCTTGAAAACGGGCGATAATATCAAAATCTTTGGTCAGGACATCAACAATCTTTCCTTTTCCTTCGTCTCCCCATTGGAGACCAAGCAATAAATCCACCATGGAACGGTCTGGTTATTCGGTTAGGTTTTCTTCTTTGTTTCGGGTGCCATAAAAGTAGAGCGAGTGGGTGTTGATTTGAATATCGAACACCTCTTCAATGGTCTTTTTTATGGATTGGATGCGGGGGTCGCAAAATTCGACCACTTCGCCGGTATCGGTCAAGATAACATGGTCGTGTTGCCGGTCAAAATACGACTTTTCGTATTGGGCCTGCGTACCGCCAAACTGGTGCTTGCGCACCAATTTGCAGTCCAGCAACAGCTCAATGGTGTTGTACAATGTGGCCCGGCTTACCCGATAGTTTTTGGTCTTCATTTTAATGTAGAGCGATTCTACATCAAAATGGTCATCACTTTCATAAATTTCTTGGAGAATGGCATAGCGCTCGGGTGTTTTGCGGTGCCCGTTTTCCTCTAAAAACGTCGTGAACACGTTTTTGACAATTTCTTGATTTTTATTGTTCCCCATACGACTTTTCCGTAAAGAACAAAGGTACATTAAATTTAAATTCTGGTCACCTTGTCAATACCTTCAACTTGCTTGAGGTTGTTCATGATTTTTTTGAGGATGTTGTTGTTTTTCACCATCAAGGTAATCTTGCCCAAAAAGGTGCCGCCATCCGCGCTAAAGTTCAGGTTGCGCATGTTCACGTGCATATTGTCCGAAATAACGTTGGTGATTTCGTTCACCAAGCCCAAGTTGTCGATACCCGTGATTTGGATGTCCACCATAAACTCTTCTTGCGTGCTGTCTATCCACTTGGCCGACATGATACGATAGGCGTAGTTGGATTGCAACGAGATGGCGTTGGGGCAGTTTTTCTTGTGCACTTTAATCCCATCGTTGACGCTTACAAAACCGAACACGTCATCTCCCGGGATGGGGTTGCAGCAATTGGCCATTTTGTACGGCAGTTTTTCTTCTTCCTTCCCAAACACCAACATGTCGTATTTGTTGGTGATCTCTTCCTTGTTTATTTCCTGCTGATTCGGCGTTCGCCGGATGCGGTTTTTGAAGAAATTCAGGAAAGCATTATGGAAAGACGAAGCAAATTCCTTGATTTTTTGATTGTCGATGACGCCAATACCCACACGATAGAACAAATCCAAACTGGTTTTCAATTTGAAATAGACCACTAGTTTGTTGACCGTGTCTTCGGTCAAGTCTATTTTTTGGGATTTGAGTTTTCTGCGCAGGATTTCCTTGCCTTCGGCCGCAATTGCTTTTTTCTCTTCGCTTAATGAAGAACGGATTTTGGAGCGTGCCCGTGCCGTTTGGGCATAGTCCAACCAGTTTTGGTTCGGTTTGGCCGTTTCAGAAGTGATGATTTCCACTTGGTCCCCGCTGTTGAGTACCGAACCTAGCGGAACTAGTTTTCCATTGACGCGTGCACCACGGGTTTTCATCCCGATTTCGGTATGGATGTGAAATGCAAAATCCAAGGCGGTCGCTCCCTTAGGCATGGATTTTAAATCCCCTTTTGGTGTAAACACGAAAATCTCCTTGGAATAGAGGTTCAGTTTGAACTCCTCCACAAAATCTACTGCATTGCCATTGGACGTTTCCAGGGCCTCTTGCAAGCGGTTGAGCCATTCTTCAATGCCCTGTTCTTTTTGTTCGCCGTGTTTGTATTTAAAGTGGGCGGCGTAGCCCTTTTCTGCGATTTCGTGCATCCGCTCACTGCGAATCTGCACTTCTACCCATTTGCCCTTTGGACCCATTACCGTGATGTGCAAGGCTTCGTAGCCCGTCGACTTGGGGGAAGTAATCCAATCTCGCAAACGGATTGGGTTAGGGGTGAAGTGGTCCGTTACGATGGAGTAGATTTTCCAGGCCAAGAACTTTTCGTTCTTCCGGTCGGATTTATAAATGATACGAATCGCGAATTTATCGTAGACTTCATCAAAGGCCACATTCTGCGCCTTCATTTTCCTTCGGATGGAGAAGATGGACTTCATCCGCCCTTTGATTTCGTAATTCAACCCTTCTTTGTCAAGCGAATTACGGATGACATTGGAAAAGTCTTCGATGTAGGCCAGTTGCTCCTCTTCGGTGTCTTCTATTTTCGCTTGAATATCATTGTATACCTCTGGCTCGGTATATTTTAAACTGAGGTCCTCCAGATGCGTTTTAATGTTGTACAAACCAATCCGGTGGGCCAGTGGAGCGTAGATGTAAAGGGTTTCCGAAGCGATTTTCACCTGCTTGTGCTCGGGCATGGCATCCATGGTGAGCATATTGTGGTAGCGGTCCGCAATTTTGATGATGATGACCCGAACATCATCGTGCAGTGTCAACAACATTTTGCGGAAGTTCTCCGCCTGCTGACTGATATCCTTATCTTTTTTGAGGTGGGCAATCTTGGTTAACCCGTCAACGATTCTTGCGACCGTTTCACCGAACATGCGCTCAATGTCGTCCAAGGTATATGGTGTATCTTCAACGACGTCGTGCAAAAGGGCCGAAGCAATGGAGACGGCATCCAACCCAATTTTAGAGGCCACTATTTTGGCTACGGCGATAGGATGGAAGATATATGCTTCACCAGACTTTCTGCGTTGGTCTTTATGGGCATCAACCGCGACATCAAAGGCAGAGCGAATCAATTTCTTGTCCGCCGCCGTAAGATTTTGATAGCTGATACGCAGTAATTCCTTGTACTGCTTGGCTATCTCCTTATTCTCTTTTTCAATCGCCGCTGCTGTCATCCTATATTAAAAATACCATATTCCCTTAAGCAATACAACAAAAACTATGCCTTGAGATTCCGTATGCGTTGCACCAAAGCTGGATGTGAGTAATGCACAAAGACGTAGGCAGGGTGGGGGGTAAGGTTGCTCAAACTGTTCTTGGAGAGCTTTTTTAGGGAGGTAATCAAAGGTTGGGCCGCAAAAGTGGTTTTGGCGTAATCATCTGCTTGATATTCAAATTTTCGCGAGATGTAGTTCATGGCCAATCCGGTAAGTTCCGAAATGGGACTGTACAGCAACATAAAGCCTACCAGACCCGCATGAAAACTGGGTTGGGTAACGCCAATCGCCAATGATATGTCCGGATTATTGATGAACAGTGATAGTATGAATAGCGTGAACCCCGTCAGTGCTACCGAAACGAAGAGGTTGAACAACACATGCTTTTTCTGATAATGTCCCACCTCATGCGCTAGTACCGCCACGATTTCTTCTTCATCCAAATCTTGAATCAAAGTGTCGAACAAAGTGATGCGTTTTTCTTTGCCAAAGCCCGAAAAATAGGCATTGGCTTTCGTGGACCGTTTAGACCCGTCTATGACAAAAATTTTATTGAGTTCAAAGCCTACTTTTTGGGCATAGTTTTCAATAGCCTTTTTTAGGCTGCCCTCCTCTAAAAGGGTCTGCTTGTTGAACAGGGGAACAATGAATCGGCTATAAAACAAGTTGATGCCCATGATGAACAATGCAAACACAATCCAGGCGTACCACCAAAAATCCTGTCCGGCCCATTCGTAAAACCCAATGAAAAGCGCTAGTACACTTCCGCCCAATACCGCTGCCAAGAGCCATCCTTTTAAAATATCGGTCACAAAGGTACGCTTGGAGGTTTTGTTAAATCCAAACCGCTCTTCAATCACAAAGGTTTTATAATACGAAAAGGGGATACTCAGCAAACTGCTGGCCAAAAGTATGATTCCGAAAAATACCAACGCCACAGGTATGGTTCCACTTACCCAAGAGCGCGCAAGCTGGTCAACCCATTCAAATCCCCCTAAAAACAAGAACAACAACGTGGCTCCTAGGGAAACACCATCTGAAAAGAGTCCAAAACTATGGTTGGTCTTTTTATAAGCTTGGGATTTCCGATATTCTTCTTCGTTGAACACATCGCTGACTTCTTCGGGAATGGCTTCGGAAAAGCTCTTGGCATTCAACACATCCAATATAAAATGGAGTAGATATTGCCCGATTAAAATGAAAACAATGATGTAGAAAAGCGTAGTTTCACCCATAGGCACTATCCTCTTTGGCGCTTGGCTTCAAAGATAAGAATTGCTGCGGACACCGATACGTTCATGGAGTCGATTTGTCCCTCCATCGGAATAATAATATTACTGTCCGAATGTTGTAACCAGCTATCGCTCAAACCGGTAGCTTCGGTTCCTACCACTATCGCCGTAGCTTCGGTAAAATCTTGCTCCAAATAGGGTTTTGAGGCCGTAAGCGCCGCACAACGGATTTTAACGTTTTTAGCTTTTAAAAAAGTGATTACCTCCTCTGTACTTCCCATTGCTATCGATTGTGTAAACACACACCCCAAACTGGAACGAATGATATTGGGATTGTAGAGGTCACTTTTGGGATTGGCGATAATCACGGCATCGAGACTGGCTGCATCGGCTGTACGCAACAGTGCGCCAATGTTACCGGGTTTTTCAGGGGCTTCAGCGACCAAAATCAGAGGATTTTCCAATTGCCATTGTAATTGGTCCAAGTCATGTGATTTGCTTCTAGCGATGGCCAAAACACCTTCAGTAGAATTGCGGTATGCAATTTTGGCGTACACTTCGGGTGTAACTTCGACAACATCTGCTTTTAGATAGGTTTCAGCAATTTTATTTGGGGAAAGACCACTGAGTTCTGAAACAAAGCATAGGGTTTCAATCTGATATTTTCCTTCGGCAGCCAATTGCAGTTCTCGTCGTCCTTCCAAAACAAAAAGGCCGCTTTTTCGGCGTTCCCTGCTCTTTTCTTGCAGTAGCAGTATGTTTTTTATCAACGGATTTTGAGTACTGCTGATATGTTTTATGTTCCCCACGAACCAAAAATACAGTTTCTTGTAATCTTGGAGGAAAGGGTGCGACCAAACCACCAAACTAAAAAATCATGAACCGAATACTGCTTGCCCTTCTTGTGATGATGGTCTTTTCTTGCAAGAACAATTCCGAAAACAAAGAAACTGTTACCCCTTCAGAGGCGGAGATGAAACAAGAGCCAATGGCGGAACATCCTTGGCCTGCTGAATTGGATAGTATACTTGTTAAGCACGGCGGATTGGAGCAATGGCGAAAACAACGCACTTTGACCTTTACCTTACCCAAACCAGAATTGCCTGAAATTCATATGACGGATTTGAAAACTCGTTTGGACAAGGTGGAAACGGAGAAATTCACTTTAGGAAATGATAGTGAAGGGGTTTGGGTGCATGACCCCGAAGAAATGTACAAAGGAGACGCTGGTTTTTACCACAATTTGATGTTCTATTTCTATGCGATGCCTTTTATACTTACGGACCCGGGTATTGAATATGACTCGGCTGAGCATATCACTTTTGAAGGAAAGGAGTATCCCGGTATTCGAATCGCGTATAATGATGGTGTTGGTGCTTCATCTAAAGACGAGTATTACCTGCACTACGACCCAGAAACCTATCAAATGGCTTGGCTAGGGTATACGGTTACCTATGGTAAGGATGAAAAAAGCGATACCGTAAAATGGATTCAATACCATACTTGGCGGACCGTGGACAATGTGGTGTTGCCCAAAGAAATTAGCTGGTTCACCTATGAAGGACTTGAAATGAAAGAGGCCAGAAACAATTTGCCTTTTGAAAAGGTAACCTTAAGCGAGACTTCGCAATCCGAAACGTACTATCAAAGACCTGAAGGAGCGACGAGTGTTCCTTTAAAATAAGATGAAATGGAAAAGCGCCCGATAGGGCGTTTTTTTGGTTTTGTTGTCATTCCGAACTTCCTGCCTGACCGGTCAGGCGTGGATATAGAGTCTGCTTCCTTGCGGCTAGAGCTTAAAAAGTGTACTGCTCGTGATAATTGACCAAAAGTCCAACCACAGAGTTATAGCTCTGAATTCCTTCTTCTTGCTTGTTT
>JBCBCH010000085.1:0-8578 GCA_038530835.1 Bacteroidota bacterium
CACAAGAATGACAGGTAAGTTATGATTCGGGTTGAGATGAACTCGAGATGCACTAGATGTCATTCCCAAAGGCCACTGAGCGCAGTCGAAGTGTGACACGGAATCTATTTTTCAATCTATTCGCTATGCGCCGTAAGCAACATGCTATCGGTCATCTTACCACTTTTGTTATACGTCTCCTGCTTCACCATCCCAATACCGTCGGCCAACCAAATGCGTGTTGGAAAGGATTGCTTGGTCATCATAACCTTGGATTTGGTTTCGCTGTAAACGACCAAACAATCAAAAGTTCCGGCGGGAGTAGTAACCGTTTCTTGTTTTTCCACCTTTCGGTTTTCTTGGTCTACGTTCATTTTCATGGACATCCCACCCATGTCAATTTTTATCATCACATGGGCATCCGCCAATTCTTGTCCGACGCTTAGGTTATTCGGAAGTTCAATGTCGGTTCCAGTGATTTCCATTTCCATGTCTTTGTACCCCTCCAACATTTCATTGGGAATAAGCGATTGGTAATCGATAATCACTTTGTCCTTGGTACAGCTGAATTTGTAATCGGTGGTAAAGACATCTTTGGCTTTGGCATCCTTAAATTCAATGGCCATGGTTGCGTTTGTGGCATCACCATCTGAACTAACTTCGGAGATGGTATAACTAGTGGTCCCTACGGTTTTTCCTTTTTTACCATAATGGGTGTACTGAAAGCTTGCGCCCTCTACCATAGGGTAATATCGATTGCAATCGGATTGCGAAGAAACGGCAAAACAAATGAATAGGGCAAATAGCCATGTTAGGCATGTGGTTTTCATGATATAGTGTATGTACGGTTTGTTATTATTGTTTGATGAACTCTACTCTTCGGTTTTTGGCTTTGCCTTCGGGAGTAGCATTTTCTTCAACGGGTTCACTTTCCCCTTTTCCATCCGTCGTCAAGCGGTCAGCACTAACCCCATACACATCTACCAGCGCCTTTTTTACAGAATCTGCTCTGGATTTGGAAAGCGTAAGATTTGCATCATCGGCACCATCGGAATCAGTATGCCCTACAATTTTCAAATTAATGTTCCCATCTTGCTGAAGTACTTGATAGATTTGACGAATGATTCCCATGGACTCAGGCTTTAAACGAGCAGAACCTGAATCAAACAAAATCCCATTGGTGGAGATTTTCCCTTCCGAAATAAGCTTTCTTCTCAAGTCAACGCCGCCTTCAGCGATTTTCAGGTTGGAAATCAGCATACGTTCCCCACGCTCCACGCTTAGGCCCTTCATATAGATTTTAAAGGCTTTGATTTTAGCGGGGTTTGTAATGAATTGCGGAAGGTCGGCAATTTTGATTTCGTTGACCCATGCTCTATATCGATTCTTGTTTACTGCAATCGAAACATGTACTTCCTCCTGATATACTTTGCGCAAATCGCGTTGGATTCGATTTCGAATGGGGTCATCATCACCCTTAAAATAATTCTGTACTTCGGGACCAATTTCAATGAACTGGCATGGATTTAGATCTATTAAGGCAAAATCATCATGGTTGTTCAATTTACTGGTTTCTGCCAATATGAAATGGTATTTACCGGCCGATGTGGTTTGGTTCGTGAGATTGATGTAGCGCAAATCAAATTCGATAGTGTACTCTTCAGGTAGGTCTTGCCCCAGATTGGGAACGGTAATACTACCTCCAAGGATGGCGTACCATTTGCTGTCGGAATCATCCAAGGTTACCACTTCGCCCCCTCCATTCGTATTCCATTTGGAAGGAAAATCCCCGATAAAGTCTGCTGAGAAATCATCAAAGAAGATGGTCTTGTCCCCCGGAACAAAATCAAACTTGCTATAAACTTGAAGTGTTTTGGGTCCCGTAGAAGGAGCTTTGCCAGATGAACCTGAAGTTTGGTTGTTTCCGTTGCCAGAAGGAGACCCAGAAGTGTTGGGTTGGTCTGAAGGCACATTGGGAGCTTTACGATTACCCGAGCCGTCTCCAAGAACGCTGTCCAAAGCTTGGTCGGTTTTTTTCGAGGTTTCGTTCTCAACACGTCTTTCGACCGTGCGCTCCGCAGCTTTTTCTGCTTTCTTGGCTAGTTTTTTAAAAAATTGGGCTTGTCCCTGGGTCGTGCAAAAAAGTAAGGCCACGACGCCTAGACATAGTTTAAATGAGGATTTCATTTTACTGTAGTGTTTTGGTTGAGAGAAGTTTAAAGTACTTCATTCTCCTCAAGCTACAAAATCTTGCAGCAATCCTTAACCAAGATGTATAGTTGGGATAAACTAGTGTGTAGGCGGTTTGGAAATGCTAATTTATTTTGTACACCACAATGGAATTATCTTGGTCTTTTGCAACCAACTCCAGCTTTTTATCCAAATCCATATCCATCAAATCGATTAACGAACTGCCAATAGTAGGGAAGCCACTTATGGGTTTGGCCTGGCTATCGAAAAGATAGATTTTTTGGTTTTGTATGTCTGTCACGCTTACATAAATCTTGTCGTTGATGTAGAAGATTTTTGGAAGGGAGTATACCCCAAGTTCTAGCGTTACCTTTTTACCTCTAATACTTAAAACATTGTCATCCATTAAGGCCAAGGTCTTGCTGGTAGCATACATGCCATGGTTTTGCCCCAAATTGAAATTGGTTCGGCTCAATTTGCCTTTGGTGTCAATCTGAACCAAAGTGCCTTCAGCCGTTGTGGTGGAAAACTTATTTTTGTACAAGAACCACTCATTCCCGCTGGTTTTAATCTTATCGCTGATGGTAATACGGTCACGACCTACGCGATGTAAGATTTTAACCGTACCATCTTCCAAAGGAAATAACAGGTAGTCTTTGTTGTTTAAACGAAAGTGCTGGGGAGCTTGTACAATTGCCGAAGGTGCATCGGTGAACGTGAAACCATCCACAATTTGAAAACTTCGGTTGTACATGAACACTTTTTTGCCTTGGGTAATTACAAAGCGGTACTCTTTGTTGTTTTCATAATCAAATACCGCAAGTGCATTTAAATTTCCACCTTCGAAGGTTTTGTCAAAGGGTTTTACTATTTCACCATTCCTATACAGAATAAGAAACCGATTACTGGTACAAAAGGCAAGTTGTAACTTTCCGTTTTTGTAAATATCCACTTGGTTAATCTTGCCTCTAACGGGTCCGTCCAAAGCCTTTTTCCAAAGCACTTTCCCCTCTGTGGAAATCAAATACAGTACATTATCTCGGTCTTGGACCACTATTTCGTAAGCATTTGTACGATGGTTCTTGACAAAGACCGGGTCAAATATCAAATCCGTCTCCAATTCGAGACTAAAGACGGGGGAAACCGTGTTCTTTTTTTGCTCCGCCGGTCCTTCTCCCATGAGTAGGTTGGTGTGGGCAAAACCATTGTCCATAACCACTTGGCCTACAAACGCATGCTCGTTCAGGTCGGCGCCTTGCCATAGTTTGGCATATGCTTCACTGAAAATGTCTTCCGCCAAAAAGTCCGCCCCCTTTTTATCCGCCAGAAAAAGTAAGGAGGATTCGTTGGCCATTTGCTCCGAAAAAAGTCGGTATGCTGGGGATTGAACATAGGTCGCTCCTGTAGCGTATGAGCGTAATAGGCCCAAAAGTGATTCCCGCTTGGAAGCCAGTATCAATGCGTTGTCAATAAAAGTCCCAAAGTTGCTCTCAAAATCTTTGACCAAAGGCGCAAATGCAGTATTGATGATGTCCGGTTCTGCTACATTGAAAATATTATTGCCTTGGGAATTGGTTCCCTGCTGAAAATGTTCAACAAGTTGTGCGGGACCAAAAGACTCCAACACAACAATTCTTTCATTGTTGAAGTATATCACGCCAAGTTCCTCAATGGTATTGAACAAGGTGTCTTTAGTGGCCAAACGGTCAAAAAAAGTATTCTGGTTTTCTTTGAATCGAGATGGGTCATCAAAAGTATATGCCAAAATCGCTTGGGCTTCCAAGGGAGCGTATTTTGGGGTTTTGCTTGCTAAAGCCTTGGTATTCTGAAACAAATTCAGAAACTGTGGCACAGAATCTGAAAGCATCGCAACCCCACCGAACGAAGCTTGGTTCTGATTGGCCGTGAAATCCAGACTCGTCCAATCTGAAAAAATGGATTTGGGAGGTACTTTAAAATAAGGTTTGGCCGTAAGCTTGGAAATTTCAGGATGAATCAGAAAAGTAGCCGGCTTTTCACTGTTGGGGGCATTATACAACCGAACCAAGGCTTTGTCATGGGTATAAGTTGTAGGAGCCCGTAGAATGTTCTCCAAAAGCATGGAAGAGGACGAAACGAAACGGTAATCCCTTTTACTTCCTGAAAAGAGCTCTTGACCTGCAAAGGTGTATTTGGTAATGGTATGCCCCTCATATTGCAAGGTCTCAACGGTCTTGTCTTTTTGTTCCGATACATCCATCAAGCTGTCTTGGTCCTTACAGACTAACACAAAATCCGTTTGGTCTTTGGTCAGCGCATAGTATCCCACCAAAACCTCGTTTTCACCTTGAAGCAGTTTTAAAACGGGTAAGGACTGCTTTACGGCATCAATCAATGGCAAACCCTTTGCTTCATTAATAAAATTACTATTGGTCGTTTCGCTCAAAAAAGACGATACGTCGTGAATATTCAAGAAGAATCCAGCATCGTTAGGCAGTTGTTCGAGCACATTGTCCGAAACAGTTACCTCCTTTTGACAGGCGAAGAAAAGAAACAAGGACAAGAGCAGAATATGAGGTCTCATGCATTGTGTTTGAACAAAGGTAGAACTTTTACAAATCCAAGGTCATTTGTTCGGGAAGTTGTCGAAAGCTTTTTCGATGATAGGGACTAAGGCCATGTTTGCGAATGGCCTCGCGATGGGCTTTTGTGGGATAGCCCTTGTTTTGGTTCCAATGGTACTGCGGATACTCCTGATGCAGTTTTAGCATTATCGCATCCCGATGGGTTTTCGCCAAAACAGAAGCAGCGGCAATGCATAGGTATTTCGAATCGCCCTTGACCACGCATTCATGTGGAATATCACCATACTTTTTAAAACGATTTCCGTCGACCAAAACCAATTCCGGTTTTTTTATAAACTGGTCCAGTGCTCCGTGCATAGCCGCAATGGAAGCGTTCAAAATATTAACAGTATCAATGGTTTCTGGGGGAAGATGGCAAACGCCAAAGGTTACCCCTTTTTCCTCAAGGATAGGCAATAGCTGTTCCCGCTGTTTTTCCGTCAATTGTTTTGAGTCCGTCAATACCGGATGCTCAAAATCCGAAGGTAAGATGATAGCCGCAGCCGTAACGGGTCCAGCCAAGCATCCACGTCCGGCTTCATCGGTGCCAGCAACTAAAAGGGTATGGGAGTAGCGTTCGGGCATGAAGAAAAAAATACCGTTTGGAATATTAAGAAATTATTAAGACTTTCGTCGAAACAAACATAAACATACAATTTAATGAGGTTAAAATGTGCTGTGATGCATGCATTGCTTGCAATGTATTGCGTCCACTTCTCTTGTGCGCAAGAGAAATCGATTACGGGCACGGTCTTGGACCAGGATGGTCTGCCGTTGCCCGGCGTATCTGTCGTCATTGTGGGAACCACCACAGGAACACAAACAGATTTTGATGGAAACTACGCTATGACCGCATCCGTTGGGGATGTGCTGCGCTTCAGCTATTTGGGTCTGCGTACAACGAGCCGCACCGTGGGGGCTTCACCACGGATTGATGTGCAAATGGAAGAAGATGCCGAAGCCTTGGAAGAGGTGGTGGTGTTAGGATATCGTACAGCTACGAAAGCTACTTCGAGTATTGCTGCCACTACACTTTCTTCAGAAACGATTACCAATAGACCAAATGCCAACGTGGTTCAAACCTTACAAGGTCAAGTTCCAGGACTGAGTATCACCGCAGCTTCTGGACAGCCCGGTGCTCCTCCTAGGGTTAACTTAAGAGGTGTCGGTTCAATTAATGGTAATACCGATCCTCTATTCATTATTGATGGCGCACCTGTTGATGCCAATGCTTTTAGAAGTTTGGGAAATAATGATATTGAATCAATTTCAGTTCTCAAAGATGCAGGTGCCACAGCTATTTACGGAAATCGTGGTGCAAACGGTGTTGTAATAATCAAAACTAAAAAAGGGGGATATAATCAAAAGCTTCAAATAACTTATAACGGACTGGTAGAATTCTCCAGTTTAATGAAGGATATTGAAAATTACAACCTCTTGGATGCCCAACAGCAATTGCGTTTGGAGAGAGAAAGAGGAGTTGGCGTTGGTAATGGGTTAACAGATGCCGAAATTGATTCTTTTGGAACTACCAATTGGCCTGACGTCATTTTTAGAACAGCAACGGCGCAACAACACAACGTTAATCTGTCAAGCGGTGGAAGAAACTTTACGCAGTTTACTTCATTGCAGTTTCGAGAGCAACCGGGCATTTTGCGGAATAGTGGACTCACCCGCTTCAATTTCAGAAATAACATTACTGGTAGATCAAAAAATGAAAAATTCAATTTTTCATCTCAAGTGGGGGTAGGCTATTCACAAAATGACGAACCGAACAATATTGGAGGCTCAGGTATCAACAGGAATTCAATATTAGGAGCTTATCAATCCTTACCTTACTTAGACCCCGATGATTTGGTTTCAGGAGCTGAATTAGTGGCGAATGGAAATTTTTTTCCAAACACTCCTTTTTTAATTCTGGATTTGTTGAATACGTTCGAGCGTAGGGAAGACGAACTTCAACTTTTGGGAAACTTTGAAGCGAGTTTTGAACTCGTTGATGGACTGCGAGCCAATATGCGATTGAGTGGTGAATATCGTCAACAAGTTTTGAATTTGACGGAATTTCCAAATTCATTTAATGCCTTGATATTTGCTGGTCCACAAGATCCTCCCGGTTTTCAAGATCAAGATTATGAATCACAGTTTTTATATAATCAAGTAACTTTCTTAACATATACAAAGTCTTTTGGTAAGCATACAATAGATACTGGTGCTTACGTGGAGTATTTTAGAGGGTTTTTTCAAGATTTTGGCTTTAGAGCCGATGGTTTGGTTCCAGCATTGGCAAGTCCTGGTGATGGTTCCGCCTTTGTTCCCGATAATCCTGATAATGATTTGTTTGTAGATACTATTAATGCAAATAAATTGACTTCAGGGCTATTTTCTTACTTTTTTCAAGGCGATTACGATTATGACAAACGTTTCGGAATTACAGGTACAATACGGCGTGACGCTTCTTTTAGATTTTCAGAAAGCAATAGGTGGGGAACCTTTGGTTCGGTATCGGGACGATGGAACATTAGTGAAGAAAACTGGTTTGGAGCTTCATTTGTCGACGTTTTAAAAATCAGAGGATCATGGGGTGTTACGGGTAACCAATTTATTAGCAATACTACTCCTCGTGGAATTAACTTCGACGCTCCCGATTTAGCTAGGGATTTGTTCGTTGCCACCAATGGTTTTGGAGGAAACAACGCACTTTTTTTGAATCAAATTGGAAACAACACCCTTCAATGGGAAACCACCAAGGAGACCAATTTGGGATTTGATTTTGAAATGTTCAATAGCAGATTAAGAGGTTCTGTAGACGCTTACCAAAGAACTACCTCCGACCTTTTTCTTGATGCTCCTATTTCCCCTATTAACGTGCAAGAGGTGCAGATAAACCTAGTAAATAATGATGACCAACCAACTTTGAGTACGAATTCTGGAGAACTTGAAAATTCAGGGATTGATTTGGCATTGAACTATGATTTGGTGCGTAATCAAGAGGTAACCCTAACCTTGAACTTGGTTGGCAACTACAATCAGCAGGAAATTCTTGACTTGCCCACAGAAAATGGCAGAATTATCAATCCTGGAGGTGTTGACGGTATAGCGCTTCAAGAAGGTGGTTTGCTCAACGAATACTTTTTGGTACGCTATGTTGGCGTCAACCCAGAAAATGGAAATCTTTTGTTTCTGGATGCCGAAGGAAATGAAACGGAAAACCCAGACGTAGATACCGATAGGGTTTTCTTGGATAAAAACCTTTTCCCCGATTTTCAAGGTAGCTTTGGTTTTGACATAACATACAAAGGCTTCTTTGTTTCCACATTGTGGAATTATTTTATCGGTATTGATAGAATAGACAATGACTTAGCAAGTTTTTCTGACCCAACTGATATTGGTACGTTCAGGGCTTCGGCTGACTTACTTCGCGCCTGGACTCCGGACAACCCTAACACCGATGTTCCCTCCCTTGATGCTACAAACCTTGCTCTCGGTGGAAACTCTGATAGATTTTTGCAAAGTGCGGATTTCATAAGATTGCGCTTTGCAACACTAGGCTATGATGTGCCTTCAAAGTTTTTAGAAAACACTGGTTTTGACCGCCTTCGTTTTTTTATGCAAGGAGAGAATCTATTGACATTTACCAAATGGAGAGGATTTGACCCTGAGGTAATAAATACGTTTGACCCAACTCAGAGCAGGTTATTCCCATCACCAAGAGTAGTTTCATTTGGAGTAGAAGTAGGATTTTAAAAGAAAGTAAACATGAAAACGATATATAATGCAATTAGTTTGGTTCTGTCGCTTGGGTT